>DAIDJT010000012.1 GCA_027451265.1 Bacteroidales bacterium
GGAACCGCAGATCTGTATGTCCGCAATGAAAACAACACAAGCTATTATTACATTACAGACAGGGGAGGCCGGTTGTTTACGCTTACAGTACCCTCAAACGTAAGAACCGGGAAAAAGGATCAGACAGACTCCTGGCGTCAGGGTGTTGTTTCGGTGCTCAAGGTGGTGATGCAGGATGCCCCGTCTCTTTTCGGGCGGATTGAATCTGTCTCACCGGACATGTATGATCTGACAGAACTTATGAGGGAGTATCATGTTGCAACAGCCAAGCCGGATGAAATCATCATTTATGAAGCTCCGCCGCGGGCATTCGTTCCTCATGCAGGTTTGTTTGTGGCCTGGAATGAAGATTTCCTGAAACCGCGCAAGTCAGATGAACTTGAGGGATTCGCGATTGACCCGGCATTTTACCCCACGGCAGGCATTACGCTCAAGACTTTCCTGCCCAGAATCAATCAGAATTTTTCAGTCACGCTTGACGTTTCATTCGGGAAGCGTTATTTCTATGGCTTTTATTCGGGAAATACCGGTTCCCCGCAGAGCTATTTATACCAGGAAGTTCATATGCATAATTATCTCATTATGGCAGATATGATTGCCGGATACAGCTTCGGCCACGGGCGGATCAGACCTTCCATTTCAGGTGGTATATGCTCAAGGGCTGTTATTTCAGACAGCTCAAGGATGGACATAGACCAATTCTTTGGTTCCATGGTTATTTCAGGCAGTTATCTATATATTACCAAAGAGAAATACAGTCTTGGAATTATCCTTTCACCGGGACTTTCAATTGATTTTCCGTCAAAGTTATCCATAACAGCTTCCATCAGTTATTCAGACCTTTTTATTTCGGATGCACCCGGAAGTTACAGATCAATCAGCATGAAGCTGGGCATAACATTATAATAGCATGGTAAGGAAATCATTGATCCGGATAGCGTCTCTGCTTGCTGCCATCCTGTTCTTCTCATGCCAGCATGAAAAATTTACGGAGAAGGGTATACCCGAGGTTGAAACTCTTGGTGTAACCCTCCTTCAGGATGGGGTGACTTTTCATGGTGAAGTCCTGTCAGACGCTGATACAGAAATCAAAGACCATGGTTTTACGTGGGTTCCGTCCTCAAACAGGAATCCTTCAGAAGTTCAGTTTTACAGTCTGGGTCCTCTGAAGAGGGACATTCGTTTCAACGCGACTATAAACAGTACGATTGAAAAGGACAGGGAATACGTCGTAAGAGCATACATTATTGCCGGCGCGATTACCTCGTTTGGCAATGAAGTGACTTTTTCAGGTATTGGCAGCAAACCCTCTGAGCTGGTATCCGTCACACCTGCTTCTGCACAGATAGGTGATACGGTAGTTATCCGCGGGAGTTATTTTTCCAACAACCCGGAAAGCTGCAAAGTGTACTTCGGAAACACCGGTGCAGTAATTGTATCATCGAATATTAACGAACTGAAGGTGGTGGTTCCATTGGTTAAGGAACCGAGCGTGGATGTCAGAGTTGCAGTCACCGGAATTTTTTCATCCAATACCATCAGCTTTAATATCTTGCTTCCGGTCCTTACTGAAATAATACCTGCATCAGCTGCTTCGGGCGATACGGTTGTCATAAGGGGCAACTACTTTACGGAGAATATTGCAGTTTGTTCGGTTTTCTTTGGCCATCACAGGGCCCTGGTATTATCCTCAACCATTAATGAAATAAGGGTGATAGTGCCCTATATGCCGCAGACATCCGCCAGTGTCTATGTGGTTATAAACGAAGTCACCTCAACCAATAAAATCAATTTCGGAATTCTGAGACCGGTTTTGCTCGGAATTGAACCCATGTCCGGAACTTTCGGTGATACGATTAGTATCCATGGTGATTATTTTCCTGCGGATCCTTCCTTTATCGAGGTGTTTTTCAACAATGTTAAAGCTGTGGTGACAGAAGCTTCAAGATTTCTCTTGAAAGTAAAGGTGCCCGACGGCAACAATATTTCACCTGTGACAATAACTGTCAGGTATTATGATGTTTACACCTGGGTCGATAAATTTGTCCTTAACCAGGCTGAGGTGGACGATGTATCCCCGAAATTTCTGGAGCGGTGGGAGCCGCTTGTAATATCTGGCAGAAATTTTAATCCTGATCCCGAAATGAACATTGTTGAAATCGGGGGGCAAAATGCTACGGTCATCAGCAGTACTGGAAGTGAAATACATGTTAACCTGCCTTCAGGTCTCAGATCTGGCAGTTACCAGGTGGTTGTCACTACGATTGAAGGTGCGCCAGTTACCTGGAACGGCTATTTGGTATTTAAAACCAACTGGGCAAAAATGGCAAGCTTTCCTTCAACGGGCAGGGTTGGTGGAGCAGGTTTCTCAATCGGAGGCAAAATTTATTTTGGAACAGGACTGACTGACATGACGATCACAAGAGACTTCTGGGAGTACAATCCGGAAATGGATCGCTGGAGCAGTAAATCATCCTATCCCGAATATATTTCATATGCAACCGGGCTGTCTATGGATGGCATGGGTTTTTTCGCCATCGGGAAGAACGCAAGTCGCTATTATACAGATATGATAAGGTATGACCCCGTAAATAATCTCTGGAAGCGTATGGCTCTCATGCCCGGGGAAGGCTCGAGCATGGATTCTCCCGGTTTTGTGATTAACGGGAAAGCTTATGTACCTGCCGGTGGTCATATGTATGTGTATAATCCGGCTAACAATACCTGGGCTGAAAAATCCTTCCCCCCGGATCTGGGATATTTTGGAGGAGGTGTGGTTTTCTCGATTAACGGAAAGGGTTACCTGGGTGTGGGATGGGTTCACGATAAAGGTGTCAATGTGAGTGACTTCTTCGAATATGATCCGGTGGCAGACAGTTGGACAAGGAAAGCCAGCTTCCCCGGCACTCTGCGCAATAATGCAACATCCTTCTCCCTGCCAAACGGCAGGGGATACGTCGGGATGGGGTATTCAAACGTCCTGGGGGAATATCTTGATGATATTTGGGAATATGACCCTCAGGCAGACAAATGGATGCAAACAGACGTCTTCCCTGGCGCGCCGCGATTCGGTGCCAGGGCATATGTCATAGGCAATGATGCCTTCATCTTGACAGGAGGACACGCAGGGATATATGAACAGGATGTCTGGCGATTTTCACCGTTGGAGTGAACTGTCACCGCACGGGGGAAACGAGTTTTTGCTTCAGGAACGAGGCAGTGTATGATGTTTCGCACAGAGCCAGTTGCTCCGGTGTGCCCTCAAATACGATACAGCCTCCCATTTCTCCGCCCTCGGGTCCCAGGTCAATCACCCAGTCGGAGCACTTTATCACCTCAACGTTGTGTTCTATAAGGATCACCGAGTGTCCGTGTTCAACCAGTGCATTTAGCGACTTCATCAGTTTGCTGATATCATGGAAGTGGAGACCGGTTGTGGGCTCGTCAAAGATGAAGAGCATTTTTTCCGTGCTTTTCTCCTGGCTGAGGAAGAATGCCAGCTTCACCCTCTGACTCTCGCCCCCGGAGAGGGTTGATGACGATTGCCCGAGAGTGATATAGCCAAGTCCCACGTCTGCCAGGGGCCTGAGTTTTGCAGCTATCCTGGCGCATGTTTTGTCCTTGCTTTTGCTGAAGAACTCAATGGCCTCATCTATTGTCATTCCGAGCACTTCGAAAATATTTCTGCCGTTGAATCTTACATCGAGGATATCGCGTTTGTATCTCATTCCCTTGCAGGCTTCGCAGGTAAGTTCAACATCGGCCATGAACTGCATCTCCACCCTTATGACACCCTCGCCCTGGCACTCTTCGCACCGTCCGCCCTCAGTGTTGAAAGAGAAGTGGGCTGGTTTGAATCCGGCCTGCACTGAAGCCTGTTGCTCGGCATAAAGCTTGCGGATGTCATCGAAAGCCTTCAGGTAGGTTACGGGGTTCGAACGGCTTGATTTGCCTATGGGGTCCTGGTCTATCAGTTCAACTGCCGTTATGCTTGTGATGTCACCCTCCAGCGCTGAAAAGCGGCCTGCTTTCACTCCGTTGCCTCCCAGCCTTGAAGAAAGTGCGTTATAGAGAATGTCATGAACCAGTGTGCTCTTGCCCGAACCGCTGACGCCGGTCACAGCAGTTATTGTTCTCAGCGGGAACCTGACGTCTATGTTCTTCAGGTTATTCTCGCGTGCTCCCCTTACCGCAATGAAACTGTGCCATTTGCGGCGGATGGCAGGTGTATCTATTTTAAGTTCACCTGTCATATATGCGGCAGTGAGTGAACTGTTTTTCCCTGGAAACTTTACAGTGCCCTGGTATATTATCTCACCGCCGTGGGTGCCGGCTGCGGGGCCCATGTCAATTATCTGGTCGGCTGCCTTTATTATCTCCTCCTCATGTTCAACCACAATGACGGTATTGCCAAGGTCGCGAAGCTCCTTCAGTACATTGACCAGGAGTGCGGTGTCACGGGGGTGAAGGCCGATGCTTGGCTCATCAAGTATGTACAGCGATCCCACCAGGCTGCTGCCGAGTGAGGTTGCCAGGTTGATTCGCTGTGATTCGCCGCCCGACAGGGTATTTGAGAGCCTTTCGAGGTTAAGATATGAGAGCCCCACATTCACGAGAAATCCCAGCCGCTGCTGAATCTCCTTAAGAAGACGGCCGGCAATCTCCTTCTCCTCGCCGTTGAGCACGAGGTGTTCAAAGAAGTTGTGTGCCTCGCTGACGGGCATAGAGGTTATATCGGTAATTGACCGTCCGCCCACCTTCACATAGCCGGCTTCCTTGCGCAGGCGCATACCGCCGCATGACGGACAGCCACGCTTTCCTCGGTAGCGGCTCAGCATTACCCTGTACTGGATCTTGTACTTCTTCTCCTCGAGGTGCTCGAAAAAGCGGTTCAGCCCGAAGAAGTACCTGTTTCCATTCCAGATCAGCGCTTTCTGTTCAGGAGTAAGCAAATACCAGGGTTTATGGATCGGGAAATCAAACTTGTCAGCGCTGTAGACCAGCCTGTCCTTCCATTGCTTCATTATTTCACCCCGCCAGCAGGCTATGGCGTTGTCATACACTGACAGGTTTTCATCGGGGATGACCAGGCTCTCGTCAATACCGATTATCTTCCCGTATCCTTCGCAAACGGGACAGGCTCCCAACGGCGAGTTAAAACTGAAAAGATGCTCTGTCGGCTCCTCGAATGTGATACCGTCCTCCTCAAACCTGTCGGAGAACTTGACGGTCTGGGTGGTTTCCTCATCGGTGACGGTGAGATTTATTTCTCCCCTTCCCGTCATGAATGCTGTCTGCACAGAGTCGGCAGCCCGGCTCAGCTCCTCAGGCGAGGTGCCGGCAGCAAACCTGTCAATGATCAGTTCCGCGCTGCGCATTCTCGCCATCAGCTCTGCCGTACCTGCATCATCAAGCCTGATTACCCCCTTTTCGGTGCTGATGCGGTTATATCCCTGCTGGATGAGGAACCTTATGTATTCAGCCGGGTCAACATTCTCAGGCACTGTTATGGGGGCGGTGAGAACCACCCTGGTGCCCGGAGTCAGTGTTGCCAGGTAATTGACAACATCATCCACGGTGTGGCGGCGTACCTCCCGTCCGGATACCGGAGAAATTGTCCGTCCCACACGTGCCCAGAGAAGACGCAGATAGTCGTAGATTTCCGTCGAGGTTCCGACGGTTGACCTTGGATTACGGGTGTTGACCTTCTGTTCAATGGCGATGGCAGGGGGGATGCCGTTGATGAAATCGACGTCTGGTTTGTTCATCCTGCCGAGGAACTGCCGGGCATAGGAAGAGAGGCTTTCAACGTACCTTCGCTGCCCTTCGGCATATATTGTGTCAAATGCCAGTGATGACTTGCCTGATCCTGAGACGCCTGTAATGACCACCAGGCTGTTTCTTGGTATCGTGAGGGAAATCTCCTTGAGGTTATGAACACGTGCTCCCTTTATCTCAATGTTACCCTTCATTCAGCCTTCGTTGATAAGTTGGCAAAATTAACAATTTTGAATTTACAATTTTTTGTTTTCTTTGTCTCAGTCAGAAATGAAACAAAACGGAATATCACCCCGTATAAGCCATCAGTTAACAGAAAAAAAACAACAACGCAACAAAGGAGGGCCGCCTATCGTATAACTCTACCCGAAACCATTAATAGAGTTAGTTATGAAGAGCAAAATGACCGATTATGAGCTTATTACAAGCTTCATGAGCGGGAACGAGAGAAGCATAGAGCTGCTCATCCTCAGACACAAAAGTAAAGTCTATTCCTATATCAGCCTTTACATCCGTAACAGGGACCTGGCCGATGACATTTTCCAGGACACCTTCCTCAAAGTAGTTCAGTCAATACGCTCAGGCCGTTACCAGGACGATGGTAAATTTATATCCTGGGTGATGAGGATTGCTCACAATCTCATTATTGATCACTTCAGGCATGAGAAGCAGATGGGCATTGTTCTCAATGATGATTATGAGACTGATCTTTTCAATACAAAGAGACTTACGGACGATAATGTTGAGGATGTGATGGTACGCCGCCAGGTGATGCGTGATGTGAGGAGCCTTGTCAACGGGCTTCCCGAGGACCAGCGTGAGGTGGTCATTATGCGCCACTATGCGGGAATGAGCTTCAAGGAGATTGCTGACATGACCGGCGTAAGCATCAATACTGCTCTTGGAAGAATGAGGTATGCCCTGATCAACATGCGCAAGATCATGGCTGAAAAAAATATCACCCTTTCAATCGGCTGAAACAATTTTTTGAGTAAGGGGGCGTTTTTCTCATATGAGAACAGAAACGCCTATGGATAAGAATTCTACCCTCTTACTTTCATATTTTGAAATCACCAATACTCCGTCAGACCTGATTGCCGATGCTTTCGGCATTGATGCTGCCCTAAGCGTACTGCTTCCTGACATGGACGATGTGCCGTCTGACGAGGTAATAGCCAGCCTGTTCAAGAAAATCAGGAAGGGCGAGGTGCACTGAAAGACTTTCCTCAATACTTTAATCATTTATCGGGGAACCGGCAGGCAGGGCCTGTCCGGTTCTTCCATTATCTGACCGTCATCATGATCATTCTTCGATGATTTTTTTACCTTAGCGCCACCCAATTAAAAAACTTTATGAAAAGATCAATTGTCTGTTTCACTGCACTGATGACCGTGTTATGGTCATGCACTTCAAAACAGGAAAAGATGGAGAACAGGATGAGGGACTTCATTGCCTCCTACGAGACGGCGGTAATCCCACTTTACAAGGAATCGGCCCTCTCTTCATGGGAGGCCAACGTCACAGGCACCGATGAGGCGTGGGCAAGAAACGAAAAAGCCTCACTTGCATATATCAGTTACTTCACTGATAAAAAGGCATTCGCCGAACTTAAAGAACTGAAGAAATCGGAAATGGTGAAAGATCCGCTGCTTGCACGACAGCTGGAAGTAATCTACAATCAGTTCCTTTCGGGGCAGGTAGATACAAGCCTTCTTGCGGAGCAGGTCAGGATGGAGACTGAAATAACGAAGAAATTCAATTCATTCAGGGCTGATGTCAACGGAAAGATGCTGAGTGACAATGAGGTGGAGGAAATTCTACGCAACTCCCTTAATTCCGTTGACCTTCAGGCTGCATGGGAGGGACATAAAAAGATTGGTCCGGTAGTGGCTGATGACATTATAAGGCTTGTCAGGCACCGCAACAGGATAGCCAAGGAGCTGGGATTCAGCAATTACCATCAGATGAGCCTGAAGCTTTCCGGGCAGGACCCTGATGAGGTGACAAGGATTTTTGATGAGCTTGACAGCCTGACAATGGGTGCATTTGGCACTATGAAAGGCGAGATAGATAACTACTATTCAAAGCGTTACGGTATACCGGCCGCTGACCTGATGCCATGGCACTACCAGAACCGGTACTTCCAGGAGGCACCGGAAATATATTCTGTTGATTTTGACAGTTATTATGCCGATAAGGACCCTGTTAAACTGGCTGCTTCATACTATGCATCCATAGGGTTGCCGGTTGATCCGGTACTGGCCAGGAGTGATCTTTATGAAAAGCCGGGCAAGAATCAGCATGCATTCTCAACTGATATTGACAGGGAGGGTGATGTCCGCACTCTTGACAACATCAGGCCCGATTCATATTGGATGAACACTATCATGCATGAGCTTGGCCACGGTGTTTATTCATATTACAATGACAGATCCCTGCCGTTTGCGATCAGGGATGCCGCCCATACTTTCACCACGGAGGCTGTGGCAAACTTCTTTGGCCGGTACGCCACCGACCCTTCATGGATGCAGTACATGGGCATCATTGATGCGAAGGAGGCAGAAAGGATAGGCAAGGATGCATTCAATGCCTTCAGGCTGCAGCAGCTTGTCTTCAGTCGCTGGGCACAGGTGATGTACAGGTTTGAAAAAGCCATGTATGAAAATCCGGACCAGGATCTCAACCAACTGTGGTGGTACATGGTTGAGAAATACCAGATGATGAAGGAACCTGCAGGTCGTGATATGCCTGACTGGGCAACCAAGATCCATGTAGCCCTTTATCCGTGCTATTACCATAATTACCTGCTTGGTGAACTTCTGGCCTCACAGTTTTCAGCATATATCACCGGTACGGTAATTAAAGGCAATACCGGCGAGGATATGAAAGCCATGGGTGAATTCTTCAAAACCAAAGTCTTTATGCCGGGGATGCGTTATGAGTGGAATGACATGATCGAAAAGGCCACGGGTGAAAAGCTTACGGCAAAATACTACGCTGCACAGGTTGTCGGTGATAAATAATCAAAACATTATACAAATGAGAAAACTTATTTTCCTTATGGCACTGGTAATGACAGCATGCTCCACTCCCGCCAGGAAAGGCGGGGAGGCAGCCTCAGTCTTCATCGGTGAAACGGTGGTGAAGACAACCGTTGACCGCGTTGTTGCAGAACAGCCAGCTGCTGACAGGCAGCTTCTTGAAAAGGGAGTACGTCACACTGCTTCACTATGGCGCGAAGAGGACGGAACTGCCCGGGAATTCACCGATTTCATTTCGGCCAATTATATTTCAGACCCCGCCAAACGAATGGAGGTATTCAGCAAGATCAGCAACTACATGGAATCACTGGCCGGGAATATGAACGAGATTACCCTCGACCTGAAAAAGATTCTTGATGAGGCAGCCGGTGAAATAGATCAGGTAGACCGCATGTTCGGCAACTACTCCGTTGGTTCTCACCTGCAGTCAGACTTTTATGAGAATAAGATTGCCTTTGTGGTGGCCCTGAACTTCCCGTATTATACTCTTGCTGAGAAGGATGAACTTGGCGGTGCATGGAGCAGGGAGCAGTGGGCAATGGCCCGGCTGGGAGACCAGTTTGTGTCACGTGTGCCCGCAGAACTTGAACAGGCTGCGAACACGGCACTGGGGAATGCGGAGATGTATATTGCTGACTACAACATATATATGGGCAAGCTCCGTACCGATGACGGCCGGCAGCTCTTCCCCGCAGACATGGTTCTTCTTTCTCACTGGAACCTGCGTGATGAAATCAAGTCAAACTATGCAGACAGGGAGAACGGCAACGAGAAGCAGGAGATGGTGTACAAGGTAATGGAACGTATCATAAGGCAGGAGATACCGGGGGTTGTAATAAACAGCCCTGATTATGAGTGGGCTCCCTTCTCCAACAAGGTCACCGGGGATGGTGCAGCGGAAGAACCAAAAGCCGAGCCTGATACACGCTACTCACATGTAATAAGCATATTCAATGCCTGGAAGGCAATTGACCCTTACAATCCTGGCATGAATACCGCAATACTGCGCAGTTTCTCTGGAGGGATGGAAATATCTGAGGAGGATGCTGAAGCACTGTTCAATGAGTACCTGAGTTCTCCCCAGCTAAAGCAGCTGGCAGGAATCATCAGGGATAGACTTGGGCGTGACCTCCGGCCCTATGATATATGGTACGACGGATTTAAATCCAGGAGCTCGATACCTGAGAGCATGCTCACCGCAAAGACATCTGCCCTTTACCCTGATCCTGCTGCCTTCAGAGCCGGTATGCCAGCACTCCTTGTCAAACTCGGATGGTCTCCCGAAAGGGCTAAGTACCTGGCAGACAAAATTGTGGTTGACCCGGCACGCGGATCGGGCCATGCATGGGGTGCAGCAATGAAAGGATCCGTATCACACCTCAGGACCCGCGTTTCAGACAAAGGAATGGACTACAAGGGCTACAACATTGCAGTCCATGAGTTCGGTCACAACGTGGAACAGACAATTTCACTTTATGACGTTGACTTTTACACACTTTCGGGCGTACCCAACACAGCTTTCACCGAGGCTAATGCATTTCTGTTCCAGGATCGTGACCTGATGCTCCTGGGAATCAATGATGAAAACCCGGAGAAGGAGAAGCTTCAAACCCTTGATGATGCCTGGTCTCTGATGGAGATTATGGGTGTAAGCCTGGTGGAGATGGGTGTGTGGAACTGGCTGTATGAGAATCCTGAGGCAACTCCAGCCCAGCTAAGGGACAGAACCGTTGCAATTGCCACAGAGGTCTGGAACAAGTACTTTGCCCCGGTGCTTGGGGTGAGTGATTCACCGCTCCTGGCAATCTACTCGCACATGATCAATACCCCTCTTTACCTGCCCAACTACGCCTACGGGCAGATAATACAGTTCCAGATAGAGGAGCACCTTAAGGGAAAGGATTTCTCAGATGAGGTTGACCGCATGTACAGCCTGGGACGACTGACCCCACAGCACTGGATGAGCCAGGCAACAGGGACGAAAATTTCATCCCGGCCATTGCTCAGGGCTTTGGATGAGGCGCTGAAATGATCAGGTGAATGGCAGATTGCTCCTGTCAGTCCTCGCTCAGGGCTCGTGATGAGGCATTGAAATGATGAAATAGCCCGTTGTTGCCAGGAAGTTGCGCAGGAATGGTATTCTGCCGATGAAGCCTGGCAGCAGGCGGGGACGAAGCCCGAACTTGATCTCAAAGTTGGGGTTGATGAACCAGAGGGATTTTTGCATTACTGAAAATCCCTCTTTTTTTATTATCCTGAAGAATCTTCCCAGGTTAATGCCCGTCTCCTTAATTTCCATAAGTCCTTCGACACGGGCGCGACTCTCTCCGGCGATGCGGAGAAGAAAACCATACAGGGGGCCTGGAAGAAGGTGTATCCATGGCATCTTTGAAAGGATCCGGCTGTCACACACCTGCTGGTGACCTCCAAAGGGGTTATTCCAGGGCGGGAAGGCAATGAACAGCACTCCGCCCGGTGCAAGCAGGTTCTTCACAAAGGCAATGAACCTGGCCTGGTCATGGATATGTTCAAGCACATCACGCATAAAGACAAGGTCAAACTTTCCGGCTGAGCCGCAGTTGTAAATGTCAGCGGCAATGAATTCCACCTTCTCTCCGTCGGGGATGGAGGCATAGAACCTGCGGGCATTCCCGATCTTGCTCTCCGAGATGTCAATACCGGTGATCCGTGAGCATCCCGCCTCCAGAAAGGGGAGGAGATTGCCACCCTCGCCGCACCCTATTTCAAGCACTGAAAGAGAATGAGTGATCTCCATGACGCCTGAAATAAACGGAATGACATGCTTACGGGTTGTGTATGCCTGCTCCCTGAAATATAGTTCCCTGTCGGTATGCCGTTCATGCATGGGCCAAATGTAAATTTTTTTTCTCTTTTTATTGACTTTTATGTTTTTGTGTGATATCTTTGTGATATCATAATAATATCATATAACATGAAAGAAGAAAGAATTTTCAAAGCGTCATCAGGTTATTTGTTACTGGTAACAGCCCTGCTTGCCATTGCTGCAACCGTCTTTGTCTTTATCGGCGAGATTTTCTGGCTGGGCAGTATCCTGATACTGGTCGACATACTCCTTTTGGCAGGTTTGATGGTGGTTAACCCGAACGAGTCGATGGTAATGGTGCTGTTTGGTGCTTACCGGGGAACCGTAAAAAAGAACGGGTTCTGGTGGAACATTCCGTTTTATTCCAGGAAGAAGATTTCGCTTCGCGCCCGCAACTTTGACAGTGAGCCCATCAAGGTGAACGACAAGAACGGAAACCCGATCAAGATTGGTCTGGTGCTGGTCTGGAAGGTTGAAGACACCTACAAGGCTGCCTTTGATGTGGACAACTATGAACATTTTGTTCTTGTTCAGAGTGATGCTGCACTGCGTAAGCTTGCAGGCCTCTATCCCTATGACAACTGGGAGGGGCATGAGCAGGAGATGACACTTCGCAGTGGCGGTGAAGAGGTCAATGATGAGCTTGAGAAGGAGATCAGTGAAAGGTTGAAGATTGCAGGTATCAACGTCATTGAAGCGAGGATCAACTACATAGCATACGCCGAAGAGATTGCCGGTGCCATGCTCCGCCGCCAGCAGGCTACTGCTGTGGTTGCGGCCAGGTTCAAGATTGTTGAAGGTGCTGTTTCAATGGTTGAAATGGCCCTCGAGCAGCTTTCTGAAAAAAACATAATTGACCTGGATGAAGAGAAGAAAGCTGCGATGGTAAGTAATCTCATGGTGGTGCTGTGCGGCGACAAGGATCCCAATCCGATCATTAACGCCGGCACACTGCATCAATAGTCATGCAGAAGAAGTCGTTCGTCATACGCATTGATCCGGACAAGCTGAGTGCCATAGAGAAATGGGCCTCTGACGAGTTCCGCAGCACCAACGGTCAGATTGAATGGATCCTTGACCAGGCACTGCGCAAGTCCGGCAGGCTTCGTGACAACAGTGGAAAAACAAATCAGAAGAAAGATGAAAAGTGAGATGCCGATGATAAAGTATACCTGCCCGAAATGCGGCGGCAGGAAGTACAGGCTCAGCGAGATAAGGGTTGCACACAGTCTCTTTACACAACTGTTTGACATCCAGGCCAGAAAGTATTCGGCCATGATATGTGAAAAATGCAGTTATACCGAGTTCTACAACGTCCCGGTAAGAAAGATTACAAGTGTATTTGACTTCTTTACAAGTACCTGATTTCAGATGTTTGCAAGGTACACCGAACAGCAGGCAGCAATGCCTGCTGTTTCCGTTCTCAGCCGGCCTGTTCCCATGTGCACCGGTACATAACCGGCAGTGATGGCTGCCCTGACCTCTTCGGGAGTGAAATCGCCCTCAGGGCCGATCAGGATTGTAACATCCTCTCCGCAGGCAAACGCTTCCGTAATGGCAATTCTCTCAAACGAAGGGTCACAGGTAGCTATCATCCTTTTTCCCTGAACATGCCGTTGCAGAAATCCGTCCAGCTCCTCCGGCTCCTCCAGGAGGGGCAGTAAGCAGCGGGCTGACTGTTTCATGGCTGAGAGGATAATTCCTTCCAGTCTTTCCCTTCTTATTTTCTTCTTCTCAGAACGGTTGCAGACGACCGGTGTTATTACATCTATTCCGGTCTCAACTGCCTTTTCAATGAACCATTCCAGCCTGTCGTCATTCTTAAGCGGTGAAATTGCCACATGCAGCCTGTAACTCCTGGGGGCGGGGTCACTTTTTACAGAAGTGATGGTGACAGTCATCCCTTTCGGGTCATCAGTGGTGATCACCCCATCATATAGGTTCCCCATGCCGTCAGTAAAGGTAAGGCTGTCTCCCCGCCGCATCCGCAGAACCCTCAGGCAATGGCCTGACTCTTCACGGCTGAAGAGAGCGTTGCCGTCTTTTATCTCTGAAGAATAAAAAATCTGCATCCTGTCACATGTTTGAGCAAATTTATTGATTTTAGCAATGACAAAATCCGTTTTGCCTGAATATGAAGATCGGGGTGATTTCAGACACGCACGGCTGGATTGATCCGGCTGTTTATGAGTACTTTGCAGTGGTTGATGAGATATGGCATGCCGGTGATGCGGGAAATGCGGATGTGATCACCGCACTGGAGAAATTCAGGCCACTGCGTGCGGTATGGGGTAACGTTGACGGGACTGACGTCAGGATGGCCACGAAGGAGTATCTCTTTTTCAGGGCTGGTTTAAAGAATGTTCTCATTATTCACATCGGTGGTTATCCGGGCAGGTATGCACCGCGTGCCCTTGCACTTATCAGGGAGCTTAAGCCTGATATCTTCGTCTGCGGGCACTCGCACATAGCTAAGGTAATATTCGACAAGACCCACGAAATGCTGTGCATTAACCCCGGCTCCGCCGGCCGCACTGGCATCCACAAGGTGATGACAATGCTCCGTTTTGTGATAGAGGGTGAAAAGATAAGTGACATGGAAGTCATTGAGTTTGGCAACAGGGGCCGCACCCGGGGTCAGTGAAACCGCCGGGTGGTCAGTGAAGTCCTGCGGCATTACCGGCCTGCAGATGAAACAGCTGGTTCCTTTACCAGGTCTGCTGCACAGGTCTCAAGTTTCTTCCCGGTTCCTTCAGAAGTCAATTCAGACTGCCTGGTACTGCCAGAGGCCAACTCAGACAACCTGATACCACCCGGGGCCGATACAGACAGCCTAGTACTGCTCGAAGCCAATTCCCCCGCTCTCCATCCTCCGGAGGAAGCTTCTCAGCCTGTCAGGCACACCCGGCATGTACTCAAAGCTCATCCGGGAATTGGAATTCGGATCTTTTCTCAGCTTATCCTTGGTGTTTGCAAGGATGTCGTTGTAGATCTGGCTGGAGGAATAGCTCATCAGAATCCCCCTGACGTAGGAGAACCAGTACCAGGTGTTGTCACCTGCCTTGAGGTAAATATCAAGCAGGTCACCGGACCTTTTCCTCTGCAGTTCCACCCATCCGTCAACATAGACGTTCATAGGCTGGTCACCAATGAAACCTATTCCGATCTTTCCCCTTGATATGAATGACATTGTATATGGATTCCACTGCATGGTCACATCATTGAGCAGGAGCTGTGATGTATATTCCCTTGGAAGTGACCGTACCATGCCAAAGAGCTGCAGTTCCTCGCTGAGTTTTTTGGCAGCCTCCTCACCGAGAAGATCGCGCATTGCTTTCTGGTTGAACTCAGATGAAAGATTTACGGTCTTAAGTGTCGGGTTTGTCCTGATATCATCGGCCATGCTTTTCAGGGCTTCCGCGCTGAAGTGGAATGATAATGCGAGCACGGAGCGTACCTCAACCCTGGATGAGTCAGTGTTGTGCGTGACGGTACCCGAGCTGTTCAGCTTCAGGAGGCCATAGTTTACGCTGAAATCGATCTTACCCTCGCTGAGCAGGAGACACATGTTCCTGTCAAAGGTCACCATGTTTCCATGCCTCTTAAGATCAGCAAGCTTCTCCATTGAGGCGATACGGTACCTCTCACTTCCTTTGTCATGGAAGAGATAACCCTCTGCATTAAGCAGCGGTGAATCACTCCATGAATGTCTCTCCGACAGAAATGCGCCATATACGCCCGCGGAATCAAGCGTTACGAAGCTGCCTGAGAAGAGGAGGTTATCATCAATGTCACGGGGTTTGTCACTTATGGGGATCAGCACATTCCCGGGGTCAATCAGGGATGTGAACTTAACCTGTTTGCTATTGATGTTACTGCAGTCGGTCACTATTCCTGCCACACCGGTGAACAGGAGGTGGTCATTGGCTGACCGCAGGGTCACGTCACCTGCATATGTGAAAGCAGGGCTGAGGGTGAAGTTCTGGCTTGCAGGGATGTTGCCGGAGGCCCTGGTGGCCATTGTGTCAACCCGTATTTCGCTGAAATCAATCACCTGGGTGCTGCCGTCAGCACTCCTGTAGTCATATTTGCCGGAGCCGTTGTAACTTGCACTGCTCTCGATGTTAAGTTTCGCCGAATGAATAAGGTGCCTGTTATTTACTGCCACCACGGCGCTTTCAGTAGGTCTAATGCGGGCTCCCCTTTCAATGTACAGTACTCCGCCACCTGGTTGGATGAGGGCGTCAGCTACAGGAACATAGTTGACGTCTTTCACCATAAGATACTCATCTTTAAGAAAATAGGATGCTGATCCCGACTGGAACCTGAGGGTATCCTTCATGTTGTTAGTAGAAAGGAATGTGGGTTTCTCCTCCATGCCATGCGGCACTTTAAGCAGTTCAGCCGGAGGCATGAGGGCAACGGACTCTCTTCCCTTTTGAGACATATCCATGATTTTCTTCTCCATGTCATACTCGAAGTTGGTCATTTTGGATATGTATTCTATCCCGGGCAGGGTCACGAATGATGAATCAGTGTTCAGCCAGAATGTTGCTTTCTGAGTGGCAAAATCAACATTCGTCCTGGCACCGCTTGCCACGAACCCGTATCCGCTGCCTTTAAGGGCCCGGAGGTAATAATCAGAGGTGTCAGCCTCGAATGACATCGGCCTGAAGGAGAAAGTTTCTGAGGTGATCCGGGCATCAGCCGTATTGACCTCACCCTGGCCTTTCATCCTGTCAGGTTTCAGAATAAGTGTACCTGCCATTGTGGTTCCGTTGCCGAACATGCTGAATTCCTTTCCCTCGCTGTTCTTTGCAAACCATTCGTCCTGCCCGGTCAGCCACTGGATATCCACATCCTGTGACCTGAGAACAGGGAACCTTCCGGCAGGGTCAGGCTTCATGTCAAAGGTTTTCGCCCTGGTCAGCATGTAACCGGGGAAAAACCTGAATGTATCAGCCACGGCGGTAGCAGTCATGTGCTCAACCCTGCCATTCCCTATCAGGCCCGAGTTGCTCATGCTTAGATGGTTGTAAAGTCTTCCCCTGCCGTCAAAGATGGGGATCCCCTCCGGGGGAATGGTCATTGAGAACCCGAGGGATGTATCGGGCTGAACTGTCAGGGTCTGGCGCATGGGTTCAATGATTCCTCCCCCGACAAATTCCCCGGACAGGGCCATCTCTGCATTTGTGTAATGGTCTATATTGTTATAAACGAACGGGTCAAGCCTGAAATAGAACTTGTCCTTCGGGTATAACCCGTCAAGGTTGGTTATCTCATCATAGAAGATATAGGAATCAGTTGTTGAGTTGATTATCGGGTATTGTTTAAGACTTTTCAGCCCGGACTTATTTCGTGGGTCATCAATCCTCAGGTTAGCTGAGCCAAGCTCTATCATGTTATTAATCTGTCTGATAACCGGCCTGCCATAAGGATCTCTTTCACCGGTTTCAACGGCTATCTTGATTGAATCAATCTTCCCGAGCCTGATGTTGAAGGTGTCATAATTGAAAGAAAAGTCCTTCCCGTAGATGGTGAAGAGCCCGGCATACACTATTCCGTTAAAGCTGACGGAACGGTTTTTGCCGATGATGAGGCGTCCGCCATAGGGTCTGATTGCAACGTTCTGGGAGTCGCTGAGCGAGACCCCGGTCACTCCCCTGATGTCAAGTGTATAGTCCTTCAGGTTCAGGATGGCATTTTCCTCGTTGTCCCTGGTCTCACTGAAAATGGCTATCGCGTCATAGTCCTTCTTCTTTGCGAAGGCTGCAATATAATCGTCAACCTTGGGTTTCACGGCAACCTCGTTGAAGTTGCGGTCATAGAAGAGGAAGCCGTTGTTTGCCAGCTCAATGCACAGGTCAGTTGTTTGTTCAACCGGCATACGTATTGCTTTGGCAAAGCTCTCCACAGGGAAAACGTCAAAACCGTACTGTCTGGCATAATCCCTGATCCTGTACAATGGATGGACATCATCAAGCCGCATCAGCCTGAAGAAGTTAGCCTCATTGTAAAAGGATACCGATTCGAATTTTGCTGATCCTATTGATGCTCCCCTGGTTCTTGACATGATGATGGCCGGCTTGTCCATATCCCATAGCAGGTGTTCGAAATAGAGGTCCATGTTATGGTAGGAGTCAAAATAAGGGCTTCGCGACAGCGGGCTGGTGGTGCGGAACATGCTTACTTCCCGGGTTTCGGTGTTGTAGGAAAATCCCAGGTTGGAGTGATAGATTGAATCTGTTCCCAGGTATAGGGTTGGTGAAGACTCATAGCTGCTTATTGAGTTCTGTGACAGGATGAAGTTCCTGGATGTGATTTTTATGGCGAGGGTGTCATCGCGGAACAGTTTCACGCTTGCCGGGAACCAGTTTGAACCTGTTCCCCTGACAATGGCGCCTTCAAGGGCAAGTCCGCCCTCGAAGTCAACTCCCTTGTAGATATTATCAATGAAGAACCTGGTCTCATATGTCTCGAAACGCGGCATGGTGGCCTTGTCAGGAGAGGTTATGTTTACAGCCCGGTCTGTCAGCCTGCCTGCTACGGGCTGCTGGAAATAGGTAGGGTGGGTGAGCTGCGCCGAGTCACAGGAGAACTCACTCCGCGTAACATCAATATCGAAATCTGATATCCTGGCAAAGACTTTTGACGGGTCGTAACCCGCCTTCTCCCAGGTCACCCGTCCTTCCTGGCAGTGGAGTCTGAAGATGTCAGGGTAGTAGGTGCCAGTGAAGTTCAGGATCCGGGTGCTGTCCTTACCCAGGTAGGCTGTAAGGGTGACAGCCTCAATATCAATTTTCAGTACTGTGTCACGTGCGAATTCGACCTTTCCTTCGGTGGCTTTCCACCTGACGGATCCAGAGGAATAGATTGTATTGTCTGCCAGGAGCAGGCCGGTCACTTCGATGAATTTTTCAACGGATGCGTTTGAAAACCGGGGATCGAAAGCCATTTCGCTCAGTCCTGTCAGCCATACATCTATTTCATCCTGCTTCTGATCTGTCTCAATGAAGTCAGTCAGGGTCCTTACAAAGAAGATAAAGCCCGGGACCTGGCTCAATCTGCGACCTCTGAGCTGGCTGGCAACGTTTACGATCCTGTACTTGACAGGCCCTGAAAAAACAGTGCTGTCATAAAGCTGGCTGAAGAGATCAACCTCGGCCTTTTGCGGCTTGCTTACCAGTGTGCCCATGAAGGCAGCCAGCTCGGTGGTGAAACTGGCTGTGTCACCGGAGAACTGCATCTGAACCTGTGCTGAAAGGCCGGGAGCGATAGCAGTGGCAAAAAGAATGGCGATGATGATCTTCCTCATGGGCTTTTCAGAGTGAGTTAACTATGCTGCAAAATTCCTCCTTTACCAGTGATGCGCCGCCAATAAGTCCGCCGTCAACGTCAGAATTGGCGAAGAGCTCTGCAGCATTTGATGCTTTGCAGCTTCCGCCGTACAGGATTGTGGTATCTCCGGCTGTTTCCTTCCCGTATTTTTTTTCAACCAGTCCCCGGATAAAGCTGTGCATCTCCTGTGCCTGGGCAGGGCTGGCGGTCACACCTGTACCGATGGCCCATACCGGTTCATAGGCGATGACACATCTCCTGAAATCTTCCGCTGACAGGCCAAAAAGGCCTTTCTCAAGCTGGCGTTTCACTACATCAAAATGAATGTTCCCTTCCCGTTCGGCAAACACCTCGCCGCAGCAGAAGATAACCCTCAGTCCGTTTCGCAGTGCTTCAGCCGTTTTGGATTCGAGCAGCTCATCATTCTCGCCGTACAGGGTACGTCTTTCTGAATGTCCCAAAATGACGCTTCCCGCGCCGGTGCTCCTGATCATTGAAGCAGAGACTTCTCCCGTATAGGCCCCTGACTTGTGGTCATTGCAGTTCTGGGCTCCGAAGGTGAGGCCCGGAGCGGTGAGCAGCCCGCCGACCATGCCCAGGTGAATAAAAGGAGTGCACAGAATCACCTCCTTGCCTGAAAGGGGATTTGCTTTAAAATACTCGTTCAGTCCATCAGCAAGCGCCATGCCCTCATTCAGGTTCATATTCATTTTCCAGTTACCTGCAACTATTTTCTTTCTCATCTTGGTTTTATGTTTAGAGTTATTATCTGTTGTTTTCCAATGTTCTTTTTGTCCTGAACGGAAGAGTAAGTGCTACGGCCAGCAATACAGACAAAAGTGCTGTAAAGGCTGTCAGCCTGTTGCCCGCAGCTGCCTGTGCCCGGAGTGCAAGTGCATTGAGGTCGCCATCCCTGAATCTTGCAGGATCAGGAAGGTTGTGGTATGACCATTTGGCCGCTACCGTTCCGTTATGAAGAAGCACAAACCCCGGATCGGATCTTAATATTGTCTTCAGTGTTGTCTCATCGGCATACAGTGCGCTGAATCCGGTCACAAGAGGCCCTGCTGTGGAAGGAGAAGTGGCGGTCACAATGTGAAAGTCAGTGCCTCTCTTCTGCAATTCAATGCCCAGATTGTAACCTTTCATCAGCCCGTCGCGGTCAGACTCTTCAAGCCTCCGGGCAATCATAAGGACAACATCACTGTTCTGCCTGGTTACCTGTTCCGTCATATCCACTCCCTGTTCAGTCATAAGGGTGAATCCGTGGATGGGAGGCTCATACCCCTTTGATATAAGAACGGATTTCTGGTCGATGAATTTCCACGCGGTGTCATCTGCAGGATAATTTTCAAGAGTAAATTCCTGTTGAACCCCGTTTTTTTCATAGATGAACCTGATGTCATACCTGTCCGGCTCGGCACCAGGGGGGATTGTCATGCTCTCCGGAATATTGGTCCCGATCCGGTAAGGCCTGAAATCAATCACCGGCAGGTAGGTCAGATTCATTCTCATGAAAAGGAGAAACAGGAAAATATATGCAATCGTGAAGTTGAGACCGGACTTTACCGGCATGACGCCGGTCTCATCGTTTCTCATGATAAAGGTGAAGACTACGGGAATGATTATTATCACGTTCTTTATGAATGTCTGCCAGTTGGTGAGTATGATAGCATCACCGAAGCAGCCGCAGTCAGATACCGGGTTCCAGATAGCCAGAACAAGTGTCAGGGGTGTGAATATGGCCATGAAAATGGCGGCCATCCATGATGCGGGCTTAATGAGTGCCCCTGACAGGAGCATCATTCCCGTGACAAATTCCACAAGGCATAGCACGATTGAAAGGGGAAGGGCAAGGTCACCGAGAAAATCCATCCGGAATGCGGTAAAGTAATCCCCCAGCTTGAATGCCGTTCCCATAGGGTCAATTCCTTTAACAAACCCTGAAAAAGCAAATAGCAGTCCTGTCAAAAACCTGGCAATCTGTGTCAGCAGTTTCATCTCAGAATTTTCCTTTCCTTGAGTTTGTTCAGTATCATTCCAAAGATCTCTTCCGGAGCCGGCATCATGTTATCATCATCGCGGCAGTTGATTACCTGCAGGTTTTCATCGTCCACAGCCACTGCCTTGTACATATCGCGTACCCTCTTCTGGAACTCAAGACTGCTCTCGTGGATATCACTGTTGCCCAGAAGATAGGTCCTGTCATCTCCGAGCCTCCGGTTCATCAGTTTCTCCTCGGTGAACCTGAACGGAACATCAAGGAATATGTTAATGTCCGGTTTCGGGATGCCAAAATGTTCAAACTCCAGTTTCAGTATCCACTCCCTCAGCCTGATCACCTCAGCCTCAGTATGCATTTTGGCGCACTGATAGGCGATGTTGGAATAGGTATAACGATCAAGGATGACGAAGTATTTCTCTTCGAGCCATGTTTCTATCATCGGTGCGGCATCTTTCCTGTCGCCGGCATAGAGCATGGCGACCAGGTAGGGGTCAACACTGCCGATGTCACCGAACTCGCCTCTGAGGAATCGTGCTATCAGTTCACCGAACCAGGGAGAATCAGTCCTTGGAAAGTGAATGTACCTGCATTGCATCTGCCTGGCAGCAAACCACTCCCTGAGCAGGGTAATCTGGGTTGATTTGCCGGCGCCGTCAAGACCTTCAATAACAATTAGTTTCATGACTCAGTGGTATGGTTTCAGGTGCGGATAAAATGATCCATGGTAAACGGTATCTCAATGGAAAACTCCACCAGGCCCTCAACTGTGCCGTTTTTATGCCACGGAGCCTGCCAGATCATCTTCTTTACGCCGTTTTTTTCAATTGTGTAGCAATTTGCTTTGCCTGTCTCAAGAATCTGCATGATTTTTTGCCATGATTCAGGTTTATGGCAATCCCTGAGGTCTGACCCTTCAAGGGACTTACCTCCCTGTTTTGCGAAGGTGGCGGCAGACTTGCCGTTCATAT
>DAIDJT010000013.1 GCA_027451265.1 Bacteroidales bacterium
TCATCGTCCTCATCCCGGGGATAATCTGCCTGGGCGGCAGGATTACTGGCTTCGACTGCCTTTCTGACAAGTGAATAATCTATATCAAGCTCTGTCAGAAACCTGGTGACAAGGTTGCTCTCGTCGCGAAGAATGGCCATAAGCAGGTGTTCGGTATCTATAACCTTGGTCTTAAGTGCTTTGGCTTCAATATGAACAAGCCTCAGTACCCGCTCGGTGCTCTTCAGCAACGGCAGGATGTCATTGTCTGCCATGGCAACCGGCCTGTCAGCCTTGATGCTCTTTTCTATTGATCCCTTGAGCATGAGCAGGTCAACACCATTATTTAAAAGTATATCAACTGCAACTCCTTCGCCCTCGCGCAATATTCCAAGGAAAAGGTGTTCGGGGCTTATATGGCTGTTGCCAAGCCTGATTGCCTCTTCCTTGCTGTATCCAAGGATATCATTGACTCTCTGTGAGAAATGTGCGTCCATCATTTTTTCGTTACGGGTTTTATGCAATTGTGTCAGTAAGACTGCCATAAATACATAAAACGCCAGATTTCAAAGTTAATTCTATTGTAAAAAACTAAAGGCAAGAATTGTGCCCAATTTTTAACACCGTCTGTTAACAAATAGAGATGGTAAAAGGTTAAAAAATACGGCAATTTGATTATTTTCGTGGATTAATTTCAGACATTAAAAAAGTATTTATAACACATTAATTTTCAATCTGATATGTCAGATCAAGCAAAAATAGTAAAAGTAAATATCGAGGAGGAGATGAAGTCGGCCTATATCGATTATTCGATGTCGGTCATTGTGTCCAGGGCATTACCCGATGTACGTGACGGCCTGAAGCCGGTTCACAGGCGGGTTCTCTTCGGTATGTCAGAGCTCGGGGTGCTCTCAAACAGGTCATATAAGAAATCTGCAAGGATAGTAGGGGAGGTGCTTGGTAAGTATCATCCTCACGGTGACTCATCTGTTTATGACGCCATGGTTCGTATGGCCCAGGAATGGTCATTGCGCTATCCGCTCGTTGACGGGCAGGGAAACTTCGGATCAATAGACGGTGACAGCCCTGCCGCAATGCGATACACTGAGGCAAAACTCAAGCGAATTGCCGAGGAAACCCTCTCCGACATAGAAAAGGAAACCGTTGATTTTCAGCCCAATTTTGATGACACTCTCCAGGAGCCAACGGTGCTTCCAACCAGGATACCAACTCTTCTTGTCAACGGGGCTTCCGGAATTGCAGTGGGAATGGCAACCAACATGCCGCCTCACAACCTGACAGAAGCCGTTGATGCCATAATTGCATACATAAATGATCCCGAGATCACGGTTGAAGGGTTGATGCACCATATCAAGGGACCTGACTTCCCCACCGGGGGAATAATCTATGGCGAACAGGGGATAAGGGAAGCCTATGAGACCGGAAGGGGCAGGATTGTTGTCAGGGCCAGGACAGAGGTTGAACTCACCCACTCCGGAAGGGAGTGCATTGTTGTCAGCGAGATCCCATATATGGTTAACAAGGCTGAGATGATCAAAAAGATCGCAGACCTGATCAATGAAAAGAAACTGGAAGGAATTTCCTATATAAATGATGAGTCGGACAGGAACGGAATGCGGGTGGTTATCATCCTGAAAAAGGAGATGCCGGCGAATATCGTTTTGAATCACCTTTATAAACACTCTCAGTTGCAGACATCGTTCAATGTCAACAACATAGCACTTGTAAAGGGTCGCCCGAAAACGCTTCCGCTGAAAGAGATCATTGACAGTTTCGTGAAGCACAGGCATGAGGTTGTGGTGCGCAGGGCGAAGTATGACCTTGACCAGGCTGAAAAAAGGGCACACATCCTTGAAGGTCTTATCATTGCCAGTGACAACATAGACGAGGTCATAGCCATCATCAGGTCTTCGCAGAACACTGACGTCGCGCGTGAGCGCCTGATAGAGCGGTTCGGCCTTACTGACATCCAGGCCAGAGCCATCGTGGAGATGCGCCTGAGGCAACTCACCGGCCTGGAGCAGGATAAGCTGCACGCTGAGTACGAGGAGCTTAAGAAGCTGATTGAATACCTTAACCAGGTGCTGGCCGACGAGAAGCTGCAGATGCAGATCATCAAGGATGAGCTTACCGAGGTGAAGGAAAAATTCGGCGACAAGCGCCGCACGGAGATTGTTCCCGCTGCAGGCGAATTCAATCCCGAAGATTTCTATGCCGATGATGAAATGGTCATCACCATATCACACATGGGTTATATCAAGCGGACACCGCTTACGGAATTCCGCCGCCAGAACAGGGGAGGGACCGGAAAGAGAGGCAGCACTACCCGTGAGGAGGATTTTATTGAGCATATGTACGTTGCAACCATGCATAACACGATGCTGTTCTTTACCCGTAACGGCAAGTGCCACTGGCAGAAGGTGTATGATCTTCCGGAAGGTACACGCAACAGCAAGGGGAGAGCCATACAGAACGTTATCAACATTGAGCCGGATGACAGCGTCAGGGCCTTTATCAATGTAAAGACTCTTGATGACAGTGACTATATAAACAACAATTACATTGTGCTGTGTACCCGCAAGGGTGTCATCAAGAAAACGTCGCTGGAAGCCTACTCACGGCCCAGGGCCAATGGAATCAACGCAATAACCGTAAGGGATGGAGATGAACTCCTTGAAGCCAGGATGACCAACGGCAGCCATGAGATAATGCTGGCAGTCAGGTCTGGCCGGGCAGTGAGGTTCAACGAGGCCACTGTCAGACCCATGGGACGCACGGCATCAGGAGTGCGTGGAATTACCCTCTCCGGTGATGATGATATGGTTGTGGGAATGATAACTGTGGAAAACGAAGTGGCCGATGTGCTTGTCGTCTCTGAAAACGGTTACGGAAAGAGGTCTGCAATAGCTGATTACCGAATTACGAACCGCGGAGGAAAGGGCGTTAAGACAATCAGCATCACCGACAAGACCGGAAAACTGATAGCACTCAAGGATGTGAGCGACCAGTATGACCTGCTTATAATCACCCAGAACGGGAACATCCTGAGGACGCCGGTAAGCGAACTGCGGGTAATGGGAAGGGCAACCCAGGGAGTAAAACTTATAGATATTAAGGAAAATGACTCCATTGCTTCGGTTGCCTATGTAGAAGTAAATGAGGATGATAACGAGGCCGGGGGCGATATTGAAGAACAGCCGGCTGAGGCTGCTGAGTAATTTGGCAAATTATTTGAAGAATAGATACTAAAGTTTTAATTTTGGACCAACATTTAAATGCAAATTATCCAGACATGAAGAAGATCACATTGTTTGTACTGGCAGTAATCATCTCAGTAGGTGCTATGGCACAGAAGGGAAAAATCACCGCTGCCGAAACTTTTATCCGCGAAGGTGCTTTCGATAAGGCTAAGGAAGCCATTGAGGCAGCTGTCGCTAACCCGAAGTCAATGGGCCTTGCAAAGACCTATTATGTAAAGGGGAAACTTTGCCAGGCAGCATTTGATTCAGGTGACCCGAAGAATATCGGCCTCTATCCGGATATCCTTATGGAAGCCTATAACAATTTCGAAAAGGCAGTTCAGCTTGATCCCAAGATCAAGAATACCGTCATCAGGGACAATGCTTATGCACTTCTTGGCAATTCATTCCTCAATGATGCAATCAACAAGTTCAATGAGAAGAACTTCAAGGGAGCCATGGAATCCTTTGAAAGGAACGTGAAGGTTTCAGCCAGTGAACTCTATGTGGGCATGGTAGACACTCTCGTGATCTTCAATGCCGGGCTTGCAGCATACAATGGCGAAATGTACCCCGAGGCAATTGCCCATTTCCGCACCTGCACGAAGACAGGTACTGAGGACACCAAGCCTTACATTTTCATGAGCGACAGCTACATGAAGATGAAGGATACCGTCAACGCCGAAGCAGTTCTGATGGAAGGGTATAAGGCATACCCTGACACCCTGGATATTATTCTCCAGGCAACCCAGTTCTACCTTGACGCCAACAACTCAACGAAGGCATTTGAATTCGTTCACAGGGCCATGGAGATGGATCCGGAGAACTATATTCTTTACCTTGTTGAGGGAAGCCTCCATATGAAACTGGAAGATTATCCGAAGGCCATCGAGAGCCTGAAGGCATCACTTACCAAGAATCCGTCACAGTTCGAGAGCAACTACAATATCGGTCTCTGCTATGTTTCAATTGCAAACAATCTGCTTAACGAGGCCAATATGATCTCTGACAACAAGGAATATGAGATTGCCAAGAACAAGGCATTTGATGAAATGAAGAAGGCTGTTCCTTTCTTCCTGGAGGCAGAAAAGGCCAACCCGAAATCACTTGCCACACTGGAATTCCTTCGCGAGATTTACCTGAAGCTTAAGATGATGCCTGAATTTGAGGCATACAAGGCAAAAGTTGAGAATCTGTAAACCAGCGTTTCAATAAATTATAAAGAAGGCACCAACCGAGGTGCCTTTTTTTTTGTCTTAGTCATACACAGGTGTCGCTTAAATTGCCATTTTGCGGGGCAGGGTACATTTTACAAATCCATTTAACATATGTGTTTCATTTTTCAGTTCCGTTTTCGGGGGCAGGGGATACCAGGTTGTCAGAATTACAGCCACAAGCAATGTAAAAGCTGTGTTTCCTTCTGCTATTTAACATAATATTAATTATAGGAATATAAATAACTACCATGATTAGTCTCTGATCACATCGCATTGTCTCTGATTATCTGGCGGATAACTTATATATCCAGGTCGCCCTCCCTGTTATAATCAAACCGATGACGGTCCGGACTCTACTTCCTGGCATCTCTCATATCATAAACCGGCAATGTCCGGTTGAAATGTCCGGTAATCCTTTCACCGGTTCCCGTCAGGAATTCAAAATCAAAAACACGTTCGTTAGCGTTTCCTGAAACCTGTACCAATCCTGATACACCTGTTACAATCGTTCCTGTTTCATTTTCAAAATTCATTTGCATCCCGAAATTGGCCACATCAAGTGTCAAAGGTGACTTGCCTGCTGCAAACTGGTACGTGCCATTTGCCAGTTCTGTGGCTGCTGATGAATAAAACTGGAAAAACAGGACATGTCCCTTTCCGCGAAACTCATGAAGATCACGGTTATAGCTGACACCCTCAGAAAATAATGTAACGTCGAAGTTATAGCCTGTTGCTCCTTCAGGCATCCCGTAATTGTGTATAAACCCCTGGAAAAGAGGATAATCATTGATCGTGTACCTAAAATGATTGGGCTCCTCTTCCTTTGTACACCCCGTGAATACCAGGACAAACACTAAAACCGAAATTGAAATGATCTGATACTTATTCATGATGAATTGTATTGGTTATTATTAAGGGCGTCTTTGGTATTAAACATTTTGAATACATTTTTGTTTGGCTGTATCAGGCTGATTCGCATGATCAGCTCGTATGGTTCATCGGTCGTGCCGGGATCCCTTATAAATTTGTAGCTTTATGAGAATTACCTCAATAATACATTACAAATCAAATATTACTATAACTATTTATATAATAACCTAATAATCAAGTATTATGGTAACCATTGACCAGTCAACAATCAGGTTCCTGCATGATCTTTCCCGGCACAACGACAGGCTGTGGTTTGCGGAGAACCGTCCCCGCTATGAATCGGCCCGCGAGAACTTTTCTGTCTTTGTGCAGGCTGTCATTGATGAGATAGTCAGTTTTGACCCAATCTTCAGGGGTCTGGAGGCAAAAAGTTGCATTTTCAGGATCAACCGTGACATAAGATTTACGCATGACAAGTCAGTGTACAAGACCAATTTCGGGGCTTTCATGGTGCGTGGCGGCAAGAAGAGCGCTGACAGGTTCCCCGGTTATTACCTTCATATTGAGCCTGGCCAGTCGTTCATTTCAGGTGGTTCATATATCCCCCCGGCACCCTGGCTGAATGCAATCCGTGAAAAAATTGCTGAGGATGGTGACAGTCTTTTAAAGATCATCAACAACCGTGAGTACAGGAAATATTTCAACGGACTGGAAGGCGAAAAACTAAAGCTGCCGCCGCGCGGGTTCTCCAAGGATCATCCTCATATAGAACTGATTAAGATGAAAAGCTTCCTGCCCGAAAAGTCACTTACAGACAGTGAGGTTGTCGCCCCCGGATTTTTCAGTGTGGTTACCGGCGCATTCCGGGCAATGAAGCCGTTGAACGACTTCCTCACGACGGCCAGATAAACTTGCTGCCAGTCTGGCAGAATCCCGTCCCGGCAAAGGGCTCTTCCTTTACAGCAGGACCAATATTCACATTTTTTGCCATAATGTGCATGAATACTAAAAAATATTATCTTCGATCAAATTTAAGATACTGCGAAAATGAAAAAACTGTTGTTCACTGTTATCCTGGCAGCCATGATACTGCCGTTTACCGCAGCCCAGGGCAAGCTCGAAGTCGGAAAGACGGCTCCTGAATGGGTTCTTACCGATGCTGCCAAGAAGGAATTCACCATGAACTCATGGCCGGGCAAAGTCCTTCAGATAAACTACGTTGACCCTGACAATGATGACCTGAATGATCCGTTCAATGATGCCATTAACAAGGCTGTTGACATTGACAAGATCATAGATCAGAACTCCTTCAAGGGATTCGGGATTGTCGACCTCCAGTCGACCAAGCTTCCGGACGGATTGGTACGCGTCATTGCCGGCAGGAAGGCAAAGAAGTATGACACTACCATCCTGTTTGATTACAAGGGGTTCCTTCATGAGTCATGGGGAATGCCCATGGACAGCTATACCGTTGTGATTGTTGACAAGAACCGCATTGTCAGGGGTGTGTACAAAGGCAAGATTGCCGATAATGACATCCCGGGCATTATAGATATGATAACCAAACTCACGAAAGAATAGGTTCTGTAATCTGCCATGTCAAATAAAAAACCGGTCTGTGCCGGTTTTTTATTTTAAACATGTTTTATTTCTGCGGGTGGTTCCTGTCAGGCTGTCATCCTGATTCCGGGGTTAAGCACTTCCTGGGTGATTCTGAACCGGATTCTCAGCACGCCTTCATTGAAATCAGCTGAGATAATTGAAAATGAACCTATTTCAGATGTGTTTGACACATGCTTTCCGATACACGGGCATGCATCGAAATTACCGATAGTGATAATGCGGATCATTTCTCCCGCATTCTCGGGCAGTTTGCCGGTAAAGTACTTTTTGTCAGCCTCCCTCCTGCTTACAAGCTCCTCTCCCACCGGGATGCTTAACTTGATTATCTCATTTACTGTTCTTTCCACTGCACGCACCTCTTTTTCCGACAATCCTTTCTTGATCCGGTAGTCGCACTTACTCTTTTTACTTTCAATATGGCTGTTGAATGATCTCCCGCAGTGGTACATCTTGTCCATCACCGAGTTAAGTATATGCTCGGCTGTATGCATTGCGGGATTATAGTCTTTTCCTGGCATGATGAATGTATATCTGGAATATTGAAACGTTCATGCGGGGTTTATATTTTACCATGAACAGAGGTATATTCAGGTTGTAGTGCAAATATCATCATCCCAGGGTATCGCAGGCATATACCTTTACCGGGGAAGCATCAGCGGAGTCACCTTGTTCTTGTCCTGGCCACCCAGTCCTTCTCCGATTCGAGATAGCTTAGCATCTCTGACCAGTCACCAGGCCTGGCGCTGTATTTCAATTCTTCCCTTTCCAGTGCCTCCTGGCATCTGTCGAGAGCTGTTTCAGCCTCACCCCTTCGTCCCAGTCTTAGCAGAAGAAGGGCTTCCTGCTTGAATGCTCCGGGGGGAGGTTCCTGCAGGCTGCCAGTTACAGAGCGGACTACGGCGAGTGCCTCCAGATCTTCCTGATCCGAGCCCGAAAGGTTCATCAAAGCCTGCGAGAGCAGCACAAAATCATCTGCGGTGGTTGTCCCTGAAGCAATGTTTCGTTCGAGCAGTCGGCGACAGAGCAGGTAATGTGACTGGTTGTAAGCCATGAAGGCATTGAAGGATATTACAGGCGCGATAAGTTTATCATAATCAGCTGATTTGTCCATGATTGTAACCGAATAAAGGTCTGCTCTCGATTTGGCATCAGGGAATGATCCAAGGCAAAAATTGCCCATAAGCTCTCCGTAATTCATTACATTGCGCAGCATTGAACCTAAAGCAGAGGAACTCATGCCGTAATATGAGAGTACCATGGCTGCACAATTGTCTGCCGCCTGCTCCTGCAGCACGGAGTGCCTGATGATGTTACCAAGTGCGGGATCTATCCCGGACATGAGAGCAGCAGAGTAATTGGAAAGGTGATGGTCGAGTGCAAAATGTGCCACTTTCTGGGCCATAAGGGCCATCATCTCTGTCTCATTGTTCAGGGCTGCAATCATTCCGGTGGTAATTATCATGGTGCCATCAGGGCCCACCCAGGCATCAGGAGTGATCTCTGACAGTATGCGGAGACTCAGTATCCCCGGACGCCTGTCAGGGTTCCTGACCGGATAGGCCTTGCGCAGGATGGCATAAAGCCGTGCTTCCAGGTAACTGTCAATATAAAATGAATTGTTCTGTTCTGCCTTGCCCAGGTACTCCTTCATCAATTCCTCCATCGCAGAGCGGGTCTCATAACTGTACCCTGATTTCAGGAGGTTGTCATACACCGGTGATTTAAGGATTATCATCTGCCACAATGATTCCAGGTTTCCGGGAATTATCTCATAGAACATGAGGTCACTAACGGGAATGTTTCCGATCTTTCCGGTAACCGGGTCAGGAGCGGTCCGGACCGTTAGGAGTCCGCGGGATCTGAGAACACTGGTCAGAGTAATTGTATCTCGGTCTGCAGTATGTCTGGCTTTAATCTTCAGAGGTATCTGGGAGAATGCATTTCCCGTAGCTGAAAGAAGCAGGGAGATCAGGATAATAGCTGTTTTATTCATGGCAGCAATTCTTTAATGAGAATAGTTTCAGGACGTACCATAAACTACAAATATCGTGCTACAGGGCAGTGCCGGCACATTAATATTTATTTACTGCTACGGTCTGGTTCAGAGTTCTTTCGCATCCTCAATGTCACGGCCGATGCTCTTTTTGAGCTGATACAGATCCTGTTTCATTGAAGCGACGGTCCGGAGGAGCTGTTTCTCAGGCAGTACCGGTTCGGGCAGCTCGTCGCTAATATAATGTATGAACTTCCACACTTCCCGGATATCACTGACGTGGACCTCATAGGGTTCATACAGCGGGTTGAGTGAATATAGCACCAGGCGGCCGGTTTTTTCGATATTGTTCTCCACCACCTTGAATACAATGCCGTCATTGGATGTAAGAACTATATATGCCTGTCCGCTCCTGATATCACGCCAGTCCTGCAGGAACTCTCCGGTTACCCACGACCTGTCGGGTATTGGCAGCATGGAGTCGCCCTTCAGCTGGAAGGTGCGATACTTGCGGTTGGGTGAGAGGAACGGCAGGTTGAACAGGGGCAGGTCACCGATGAACTCCGGATCGGCATAGCCGGTGGTATAGCCTGCCTTTGCCTTCTCGCTGACAAGCTCTATATTCTCGCGGTTGTCAGGGGCTACCGTGGTGGTCAGCACCCTGAGGTTGCTCCCTTTTATATATGCGTCATATCCCCTCTCGAGTTCGCCAAGCTGGCTCTCCGACAGACGGGTGAGATCAACCTTGAGAAGTGTGTCAAGTGAGATGTTGAAGTATCCGGAAAATGCCACCAGTGCCTCTATTCCCGGCTGTGCCACGCCATTCTCATAGCCGCTGAGGGTTGGCCGCTTCATCTGCAGGGCCGATGCCACGTCATCCTGGGTACGTCCGCGGCGTTTTCTCAAAAATTTTATGTTCGATGCGAAGTACATGTTGTAAAATTTGATTATATTGTAATCACAAGTTTGATTAATTTCTAATCAAAGATAAATTAAGTTTTTGAAATAGCAAGAAGAAAATAAAAAAAGTCTGAAAGTCAAAAGGTCCGAATGTCTGAAAGTCAGGGATACCTGATATCCGGGACTGTTCCGCTCTCGCGGCCGGGATCTCAGCCTCGCTCCGGCAGGACCGCAGGACCGCAAGACCGCAGGACCGCATGACCTTTTGACCTTCAGACCTTTAACCATGGACGCACGCAGCATATTGCATCTTGATCTGGACACCTTTTTCGTGTCAGTGGAGAGGGTTCGCGACAGCAGGCTCAACGGCCGCCCCGTAATCATCGGCGGCAGCTCTGACCGCGGTGTGGTCTCGAGCTGCAGCTATGAGGCACGCAGCTTCGGCGTCAGCTCTGCCATGCCGATGAAGATGGCCCGTGCCATGTGTCCCGAGGCAGTCTTCATACGTGGTGACATGGAGATGTATACGAAGTACTCGAGGATGGTGACTGAGATCATCGCCGATAAGGCGCCGCTCTATGAGAAGGCGTCAGTGGATGAACACTACGTCGATCTCACCGGGATGGAGCGTTTCCACGGATGCGCCGGCTGGTCGCATGAGCTGCGCGACACCATAATAAGGGAGACGGGGCTGCCCATCTCCATCGGGCTGTCGGTCAACAAGACCGTCTCCAAGATTGCTGCCGGAGAAGCAAAGCCCAACGGCGAGAGGGAGGTGGCTCAGCAGTATGTAATTCCCTTCCTTGACCCTCTGTCAATCAGAAAGATACCCATGATAGGCCAGAAGACCTATCACACGCTGCGCTCGATGGGCATCTCCACGATACATACGCTGCGTGTCATCCCTGCCGAGATGCTGGAGTCTCTCATGGGCCAGAACGGCATGGAGATATGGAAGAAAGCCAATGGCATTGACAACACTCCTGTCATCAGCTACTCCGAGCAGAAGTCGATCAGCACCGAGCACACCTTTGACCGTGACACCACTGACACGGTGATGCTCAACCAGATGATCGTGAGCATGACCGAGAAGCTGGCCTATGAGCTGCGCCACCAGGAAAAGCTGGCATCGTGTCTGACGGTGCGTATACGGTACTCTGATTTTGACACGCACACCCTGCAGCAGCGGATACCATACACTGCCTTTGACCATGTGCTCATCAGCGAGGCGCAGAGTCTGTTCAGGCGGCTCTGGCAGCGGCGCATGCTCATCAGGCTCATCGGGGTTAAGGTGAGCGGGCTGGTGCGGGGCGTGCAGCAGCTGAACATGTTTGAGGACACGCCCGAGATGGTGAGCCTCTATATGACGATGGACAGGCTGCGGGGCCGTTTCGGCCGTCATGCCGTACGCCGGGCGGCCGGGGTGATGACCGCCGCGGAGCGCAGCGAGCGCGAGCTCAGAAAGGCGTCAGAGCTGCTGTCAGAGAAATCACGAATGGAGGAACGGCTGCGGGGATGGAGATATTAGGTCTGAGAGTCTGAGAATCTGAAAGTCTGAGAGTCAAAAGATTATAAGACATCAGACCTTCAGACATCAGACCTTGAGACCTTGAGACCTGCAGACTTTCAGACGGAGCGAAGCAACAGACCTTCAGACTTGAGACAATGTACATAAACTGCCACTCATATAACAGCCTCCGTTACGGCACCCTCTCCGTGGAGCGCCTTTCTGAGCTCGCTGCGGCTGCGGGTGTGGAGCGCCTGGTGCTTACAGACATCAACAACACCACCGGGGTACCCGATTTTGTGCGCGAGTGCCGCAGCCGCAACATCACCCCGGCCGCCGGGATAGAGTTCCGCGACAACAACAGGCTGCTTTATATCGGCATCGCACGCAACAACGAGGGTTTCCGCGAGCTGAACGAGTTCCTTACGTACCATAACGTCACGGGGGAGGCTCTCCCGGCCCGTCCTCCCTCCTTCCCCAACGCTTACGTCATCTACCCGGCCGGCGGCGGCGTCAACGGCTCACCCGGCGCTCCCCACTCCATCCTGCACGACAATGAGTACCTCGGCATACGCCCCTCCGCCGCCGGCCGCCTTATATCCATGAAAAAGAGTGATATTGCAAAATGCGTCATCCTCCATCCTGTCACTATCGAATCGCAGACCGACTACCCCGTGCACCGCAGCCTGCGCGCTGTGGACAACAACACCCTCCTCAGCCGCCTCACCCCGGAGATGACCGGATCACCCAATGAATACATCATCCCCCAGGCAGACGCTCTCCACCCTTTCTCCATGTGGCCGCAGGTAACCGACAATACGCGCAGGCTGCTCAACGACTGCTCCCTGGATATAGACTTCAACACACCGAAAAACAAGAAAATATACTCTGCCAGCCGGTATGACGACAAACTCCTTCTGGAGAAGCTGGCATGGGACGGCATGAAGTACCGCTACGGAAAAAACAACAAGGTGGCAGAAGAACGGGTGCGCCATGAGCTGGAGATCATAGACCGCCTCGGCTTCTCTGCTTACTTCCTCATAACATGGGACATCATCCGGTACTCGATGGCCTGCGGGTTTTACCACGTCGGCCGTGGCAGCGGTGCCAATTCCGTTGTTGCCTACTGCCTGAAAATCACCAATGTTGACCCCATTGACCTCAACCTTTACTTTGAGCGCTTCATCAACCCGAAACGGACCTCTCCGCCCGACTTTGACATAGACTATTCATGGAAGGAGCGCGACACCGTCACCGAGTACATCTTCCGCCGTTACGGCCACCGTCACACTGCCCTGCTCGGTACCGTCAACACCTTCCGTGGCAGATCGATCGTCCGCGAGCTGGGCAAGGTTCACGGACTGCCGGTTGAGGAGATTGATTCCCTGATTGCCAATCCATCCGCCGAGAGTAACCGCGGTGAGATACAGGATCTTATCTTCGAGACCGGCAACAAAATTGCCGATTTTCCAAACCTGCGAAGCATCCATTCTGGCGGGGTGCTCATCTCGGAAGAACCCCTCTGCTGTTACACTGCCCTCGACATGCCTCCGAAGGGATTTCCAACCACGCAGTGGGATATGTACACTGCCGAAGAGCTTGGCTATGAGAAACTTGACATACTGAGCCAGAGAGGGATAGGTCATATTAAAGAGTGCGCGGAGATCATCCGTTCAAACCGCGGTGTGGATGTTGATGTGCATGCCATCCAGCAATTCAAGAATGATCCGCTGGTGAAGGATCATCTGCGCCGCGGTGACGCCAAAGGCTGTTTTTACATTGAGAGCCCCTCGATGCGCGGACTCCTGCAGAAACTCCGATGTGATGATTACCTGACGCTTGTGGCCGCCAGCTCGGTGATCAGGCCCGGCGTGGCACGCTCGGGGATGATGCGGCAGTTCATCTACCGTTTCCATCACCCTGACAAATTTGAGTATATCCACCCGGTGATGAAAGACCTTCTCAGCGAGACCTTCGGGGTGATGGTCTACCAGGAGGATGTGCTGAAGGTATGCCATCACTTCGCGGGACTGGATCTCTCCGATGCCGACACGCTCAGGCGTGCCATGAGCGGCAAATACCGCTCAAAGAAGGAGATGCAGAAGATCACCGAACGGTTTTTCAGCAACTGCCGTGACAAGGGATATCCCGAAGAGATCACCAGGGAAGTGTGGCGCCAGATAGAATCATTTGCCGGCTACTCCTTCTCCAAGGCACACTCTGCCTCTTACGCCGTGGAGAGCTTCCAGAGCCTCTGGCTGAAGGCACACTACCCCCTCGAGTTCATGGTGGCAGTCATCAACAACTTCGGCGGATTCTACCGCACCTGGGTCTACGTACAGGAAGCCCGCCGCGAGGGAGCCATAATAGAGGCACCCTGCGTCAACCGAAGCACACACAAGACCACCCTTTATGACACTACAATCTTCGTAGGACTGATCCACATCCAGGGACTGGAGACAAACCTTGCAAAGGCTATCATAACCGAACGTGATAAAAATGGTAATTTCAGTGATATAGATGACTTTATCTCACGTATAGGTCCAGGTCTTGAGCAAACCATCATACTGATACGTACAGGGGCGTTCCGGTTCACCGGGAAGAGCAAGGCGCTGCTCCTCTGGGAGGCTCACATGCTTATCAACAGGGGCAAGAGCGAAACGGCACGCACCCTTTTCAATCCCGAACCGAAGAGGTTCACAATGCCATCATTTGAACAGTCAAAACTCGAAGATGCCTATGACGAGATCGAGCTGCTTGGCTTCCCTGTGACGCTGACATGGTTTGACATGCTTCAGACGAAGTACAGGGGCGATGTGACTGCTGCCGGCATGAAGGGTGCCGTGGGCCGCAAGGTGAGGATGGTTGGTCACCTGGTGACAGTCAAGTACATAAAGACCGTCAAACGTGAGTGGATGAACTTCGGGTGCTTCATCGACAATGACGGGGAATTCTTTGACACCACCCATTTCCCGCAGTCACTGAACGGTTGGCCGTTCCGCGGCAGCGGGACCTATCTTATCCAGGGAAAGGTTGTCGAGGAATTCGGCTATACAACCGTCGAGGTGGAGAAGATGGCAAAGCTGCCCGTGCAGCCAGACCCAAGGTATTGAGGGAGTTGCGATCTGCGAACTGAATCGACAACCGGAAATCGGAAATCGCAATTCAACTGTCCACCCTTGTCACCCGGGTGATCCCCTTGACAGACTGAATCTTTTTAATGATCGCGTACAGCACATTGATATTGGGCACCAGTACTTCCATCCGTCCTTCAAACAGGCCATTGTTCATGCTGTAGGTGAAGTTCTTGACGGTCACCCCCTTGTACTCTGTAATGATCTCGGTGATCCGGGCCACAATACCCAGGTTCTCCACTCCCGTCAGCCTGACCTGCGCCAGGAAACCTCTTGCAGCATCCAGCCTTGTCCATCGTGCCCTGACAACCCTGTATGGGAAGTTCGATATCATGAAATCGGCATTCGGACAGGTCGCGCGGTGGATCTTAATTCCCTCAAGAACCGTTACAAACCCGAAGATACGGTCGCCAAATACAGGATTGCAACACCTGGCCAGTTTATAATCAAGTCCTTCAACCTTCTCGTCAATAACAAGGAAATCACCACCGCTTCCCGTCTCCTCCTGAGGGTGCAGTTCGGGAGTCCTGGCCGGGCCTTCTTCCGGTTGCTCTTCGGTCCTCAGGAGTACCTTCTTGATCTGCAGGAGGTCCGTTTCGCCAATGGCGATACTGAAATAGAGATCCTGTGAGGTCTTGAACCCGTACTCAGTCAGCAGTTTAACCACAGTGGCATCGCCATAGGGTATCTTCCAGTTCTTGAGTCTGCGGGTAAGCATCTCCTTGCCGTCGGCGGCCAGCTTGAACTTTTCCTCATTCAGAGCCTGTTTGATCTTGGTGCGGGCTTTGTTGGTGATAACAAACGACAGCCAGTCGCGCTTCGGAGTTTGTTTGGACGAGGTGATGACTGAAACGTGGTCTCCGTTCTGAAGTTTCTGCTTCAATTGCACATTCCGGCCGTTGATCTTCCCGCCTATGCATTTGGAGCCCACCTCCGTATGTATGTCAAAGGCAAAGTCGAGCAAGGTGGCTCCCACCGGAAGCTGTCTTACTTCCCCCTTCGGGGTGAACACAAATACCTCGTCTGCATAGAGGCCGGGCCTGATCTCACCGAGGAAATCACTTCCCTCCTTTTCCATTGTCCCCAGTACTTCCCGCATCTGCGACATCCAGGTGTCGAGGCCGCCCTCGCCCTTTATCCCCTTGTAGCGGAAATGGGCGGCAAGACCCTTTTCCGCGATCTCGTCCATTCGCCTGGTGCGTATCTGCACCTCCACCCAGCGGCCTGCCGGCGTAACAACCGTGGTATGCAGTGACTCATACCCGTTTGTCTTGGGTACGGAGATCCAGTCGCGCATCCTGCTCGGGTCAGGCTGGTAGAGGTCGGTCACCACGGAATAAACCTGCCAGCAGGAAGATTTCTCATGAGCCGGATCGGCATCAATGATTATCCTTATGGCAAAAATATCGAAGACCTCCTCGAAGGCTACCCCTTGACGCTTCATTTTCTGCCAGATAGAGTGGATCGATTTGGTGCGGCTTTTCAGTTCGTATCTGATGCCCATGGCATCGAGCTTCTCCGTCACAGGCTGGGAGAACTCCCTGATGAGCCTGTTCCTGGAGGTGGTTGTCTGCTTCAGCCTGGCTTCAATCTCAGTGAACTCGGCCGGTTCCATGAGCTTCATGGACAGGTCTTCCATTTCCGACTTGATATTGTAGTAGCCCAGTCTGTGCGCCAGCGGCGCGAAGAGGAAATAGGTCTCTGATGCCACGGGTAGCCTCTCCTTCTCCGGAAGCCAGTCGAGACGCCTCATGACGAGCAACCGTTCTGCCAGTGCTATAAGTATCACTCTGCCGTCATCTGCAAGTGAAAGCAGGAGCTTGCGGAAGTTCTCCGCCTGGCCTGTGAAATCCCTGCCTTTGAGTGCAGTGACACGTGATAGTCCTTTTATTACCTGCCTGATCGAGGGATCTTTAAGAGTATCTATCCGGGTCCATGCCTCTGTGCCCTCCCTGACACCCGAGAGCAGTGCACTTATCACAGCCGGCAGTCCCAGCCCGATGGCCGTGGCGGTCACCCTTGCGAGTTCAAGGTAGTACAGCGGCAGTGGTTCACCAAGGTATTTACTGTCAGCCGGATAGTATGCCCTTGCTATTTCCGTGGCAAGGCTCAGAGCCTTCCTGTCTTCTGCGGTTACAGGGGCAGGCAGTGCTTTGAGCACCAGGCTCTGCCTGCTGCGTATCTGTGCGGCCAGTTCAGCCATGACGTTTTATTTTAGGGGTGAGTTCGGCTCCCTCTTCATCTCGAGGTAATAGCCATAGTCGACCACTGCAGGAATAATTCTCTGCAGCAATGCGGTAAACCTGCCGGCCCAGGTCATTATCTTGTTTCTCTTCTTTTTGCGTATCCCTTTCAGTACCCACCGTGCCACGTACTCTGGAGACATCATCTTCTTCTCCTCCCGTGGTGAGTTGCCCTGTTCGGATCCGTCGGCCAGCAGTGCATGTTTGCGTACCTCGGAACTTGTAAATCCGGGCGCGATGATCATGACATGGAGTTTCTCCTTCAGGTTTTCAATCCTGATTGTCTCAAGGAATCCGTGCATAGCGAACTTGGAAGCGGAATAACCGGTCCGTCCGGGGAGTCCGTGGAATCCTGCTGTTGAAGAGACACCCACGATCGATCCCCTGTTGCTGACAATATAAGGCAGGGCGTACTTTGTGCAGTAAACGGTGCCCCAGAAATTTACATCCATAAGTCGCTTCAACACAGACAGATCCACATCATCAAATAAAGCTCTCATTGATATCCCGGCGTTATTGATAAGGATATTGACTGTGCCGAATCTTTCAACTGTTTTTTCAACCAGTTTCCGGCAATCTTCCTCCCTTGAAACGTCAGTAACGCAAGATAGGACTTCAGCGCCTGCGGCAGTTATTTCCTGTTCCAGGATTGCCAGCCGCTCGGATGAACGTGCGGCAATGACCACTCTGCTGCCATTGCGTGCGAACTCAAGTGCCGTGGCTCTTCCTATTCCTGAGGAAGCGCCGGTTACAATTACAACCTTGCCGAGGAATATGTTCCGTCTCATTTCCCTTACAGATGGATGATAAATATAGTCAGATTTTGTCCATGCAATCCGGGTCCCGGAAAAATACGCAATTTTCGGTAAAAGTGAGATTTTTTTTTGATAGGATAATTTTTTGCCATACATTTGCACTCTCAAAAAAAACGGACTGATTCAGTAGCTCAGCAGGTAGAGCACATCCCTTTTAAGGATGGGGTCCTGGGTTCGAGCCCCAGCTGGATCACAAGGCAGCCTGATGGCTGCTTTTTTATTTGGTATATGCTCGAACCCTCCACTGCGGTCTGGCTGCTTATCCGCCAGCCGGCGGATGGCACCGGTTCGAGCCCCGGCTGGATCACAAGGCAGCCTGATGGCTGCTTTCTTTTACAATGCCTCGTCCCCTTCCGGGAATTCCACTATTTACTGTTCCCTATTGCCTTTTGCCTAAAAAAAAGGGACACCCTCCAGGATGCCCCTCAATCTTTTGCCATCCGGCCGGTATTACTTCGATAGTACCGGTATCTGCCTGCTTATTGACTCCTCGAGGGAGATAAGCGTCTCGGTACGCATCACGCCGGGGATTGCCTGAATCTTCTCTGTCAGCACCTCGCGCAGATGCTCGTTATCACGTGTATAAACCTTGATGAACAACGAGTAATTGCCTGTAGTATAATGACACTCAATAACTTCAGGTATATCCCTGAGTTTGTTTATTACCTCCTTGTACTTACCGGGATTATCAAGGTAAAGTCCAATGTAGGCGCATGTCCTGAACCCAACCATGATAGGATCAACCTTGAATTCAGATCCTTTAATAACGCCGATCCTGATCAGCCTCTGGACCCTCTGATGAATTGCCGCACCCGAAACGTTACACTCACGTGCCACCTCGAGATAAGGTATCCTCGCATTCTTGGTGATTATGTCCAGAATTTTCCTGTCCAGATTGTCAATTTGCAAAATTTCTGCCATGATTACTTTCTATAATTTAGTCAACTATCAAAATTCAGCCTTTAAAATTACAAATTTAAAGTAAATCAGGCTTAATTCCTATTTATAATCCCGGTTATTCTGCTGACAGAGTCGAATTCTTTTTCAACAAGGTACTTTTCAATGCCATTTACAATCTCTGTCCCTGACCGGGGATTGATGAATGAGACGGTTCCCACCTGCACTGCTGTGGCACCGGCAAGGATGAACTCGATGGCATCCTCTGCATTCATGATTCCTCCAAGCCCGATCACGGGTATCCTGACAGCCCGGGCGACCTGCCATACCATCCTGAGAGCCACCGGTTTGATGGCCGGTCCTGAGAGACCTCCAGTCACGGTTGAGAGCTTTGGTTTCATTGTAGAGGCATCAATGGCCATGCCTAACAGCGTATTGACCAGCGACACGGCTTCTGCGCCCTCCCCTTCGGAGATCCTTGCAAACTCAGTTATATCGGTAACATTTGGAGATAGCTTGACTATGAGTGTTTTATGGTACACTTTCCGGACAGCTGCTATGACTTCGCGGGCGGAGGCAGGATTGGTCCCGAAGATCATTCCTCCTTTCTTGACATTCGGACATGAGATATTGAGCTCGATGGCCGGAATTGCTGTCAGCAGGTCAAGCCTCCGTGAGAGCTCCACGTATTCCTCAATCGTGTTGCCATTTACATTGACAATCACATGAGTGTCATATTTCGCAAGAACAGGATAAATGTTCTTTTCAAAATAGTCGATGCCCTTGTTCTGCAGACCCACCGCGTTAAGCATCCCTGAAGCTGTCTCGGCCATGCGCGGGTACGGATTGCCTTCCCTTGGTTCCAGGGTGGTACCCTTAACGATGATTCCGCCAAGCTCTGAAAGATCCATGAAATCTTCGAGTTCGGCTCCATAGCCACATGTTCCGGAGGCAAGGATGACCGGATTGCGGAACTCCATCGGTCCTATCTTTATCCTGAGGTCTGCCATTTGAGATCATTTACATTGAAAACAGGTCCGTCAGTACATGAGCAGAGATTTCCAGAAGTCGTAGGCACCACACAGCAGAGGCATATTCCCAGTCCGCATGCCATGAGGTTCTCAAGTGATACCTCGCAGAAAATTTCCCTGCTGCGGCAGAGAGCAGCTACAGCTTTCATCATGGGTTCAGGTCCGCAACAGTAAACCCTGTCCCAAGGTTCATTACGGAATTCCGGGATGTCGGTCACAAATCCCCTGTGCCCCTCCGAGCCGTCCTCGGTAGAAAGATATACCGGCCCGAGGGACGTGAACTCCTTATGACTGAGTATCCTGGACCTGTTGCGAAAACCAAGTGCAAAGTGAGGCTGCACGCCGGATTCGCTGATTTTCCTCCCAAGATACAGAAGAGGAGCCATACCGCATCCGCCACCTGTCAGTAGGACCCTCTCACCTTTTGCGGGAAGAGTAAAGGAATTGCCCAGCGGGTAAACGAGATTCAGCTTTTCACCCGGAGTGAGCCGCGATAGCCTCTCAGTACCTGGTCCTGCTGTCTGGATCAGAAGGGATATGGTGTTTGTTGCGGGGTCGACGTCATGCACTGACAGCGGGCGGCGGAGGAATGTGGACGGACTCTCCGTCACAAGCGCCTGAACGAACTGACCAGGTTTTATCTCGGGTAAACCTTCTGATGAATAAACCTTTATAACAAAGAAGCTTTCGGCAAGCCTGCTGTTGCCGGTAACTGTAAGATCTTCAATCCGCTTTTTCATCAGTCCTCCTGAAATGCAAAAATAGACATTTTGGAGTGATTACGTCAGGATGGCCTGTACTCTGTAAAAGTTTTATCTGAATAAAATAGAACGATTCTCGTAAGCCTTTTTGAACCGGTTTCAGGCTCAATCCCGGCTGTCTTAAATACTTCTTCAATATCCTGACCCTCCATAGAAGGTGACGATGCCTCTACAGCAGAAGGTGCGGCGTCCTGAGTCTCATATCCATCAACACCGGCAGGCTTACCGGCAGGGATATCCATGTCAAACAGTGTAGGTTGGGATACAACCTTGTACATGGAGCCACGACCAAACAACAGCCAATCAGCCGACAGGGAAGGGTACCTGTGAAGCATCTTAATTACAAAATCAAGACTTGGATTGTTCCTTCCGGAAAGTATATGGGAAATTCCCGATGGTTGCACCCCGATTTCCTCGGCAAACTGAGCATAGCTCTTGTTTTCGTTCTGAAGGAAGGCTAGTATACGGTCTTTCATGGTCAGAATCAATTTTTACAAATGTAATGAATATGTGAGTTACATGTGTCATGTAAACTTAATTACAAATGTAACCTTGCATGGCCAATTGTTAATTCAATCTGTATCCCTGATATTATAATAAATGAATACGGATATGTAATATACTGTTCCATTACTTGAGTTTAGAGCTCTATATCAATTGATATATAAGCTTTTAAACCCTAATTTACCTATATTTCTAAAGAGATTGGCCAGGCCAGGCATGCCATGGATTTATCCTTCGTTTATATGAGTTGTCTAAATCACTGATATTGTGGTTAATAAATAATCGATATTTCTTTAACAGGTTTTATTTACATCCATAATCCAAATCTTGTTACATCAGTAAACCCAAAGTTTCTGTTCTGTACTTTGCCTGTTGTTTACATTTGTAATCCGACTGAAATTTTTGATTTTATTAATGATGAAGGAATGCTTATGAGGGT
>DAIDJT010000014.1 GCA_027451265.1 Bacteroidales bacterium
GTATCGCAGTACAAAGATTGCAAGTATTGTCAGAACATAGAAGAGCAGGACGGCAAACACCACGTAATCAAGCAGCTGTGAATAAGAGCCTGACAAACACAACATTGACGCCCAAATGAACTGTATCCACAGCCCGCTGCCGGGCACAGCCCTGTCGTTGAGACTGCCGGCCTGGCGGAAAAAGAGCTTGTCGGCAGCCATTGCATAATAAACTCTTGCCCCCGAAAGTATAAGCCCGTTATTGCAGCCGAACGTCGATATAACAATCAGTACTGCCATGATAACAGCAGCATAATCGCCGAATATTGAAGATATTGTGGCTGTGCCAAGCCGGTCATTTGTGGCAAAGGCCATTCCTCTCTCCAGCACGCCTGCACCGTCAGGCATCCCCCGCAGCGGAAGCACCTTCAGGTAAACTATGTTGGTCAGAAAGAAAAGGGTGAATGCAATAATGGTTCCCAGGAATAGACTGCGGGGCAGGGTTCGCCTTGGGTCAACCACCTCTGCCGAAGCAAAGGTGACATTGGTCCAGGCATCGCAGGTGAAGAGCGAGCCTACCATTGCCATGGCAATTGCAACCACGATCATGCCTCCGGTTATGGGTGTTACGATCCCGGTGGCCCTGTCAAGCGTGGCCGCCTCCCAGAAGTATGCGGAGTTGGCCCTCATGCCTTCAGAACCGGCAAAAATAAATCCTGCCAGCAGCAGGAGTATCAGTATCAGCACTTTTGTGAAAGTGAAAGCATTCTGTACCCGCTTTCCTGTCTTTATCCCCCTTGAGTTGATCCATGTCAGCAACGCCAGTGACCCTATGGCCACCACGTGCACGGAAGACAACTTTACCGGGCCAAGCCTCAGCAGGATATTGCCTTCATTGATCCATGGGACTATCACTCCGAAAAACTTGCCGAATGCCATCGCAACCGCCGCAATGGTTCCGGTCTGAATAACCATGAAGAGGGTCCAGCCATAAAGAAAACCGGTAAGCGGGTTATAGGCTTCGCGAAGGTATACGTAGGTCCCTCCCGCCCTGGGCATCATTGCAGCCAGTTCACCGAAGTTCAGGGCTCCCATGATAGTCATGAATCCTGTTATCAGCCAGGCCACGAGGAGCCAGCCCGGTGAGCCGAGGGTTCGTGACATGTCAGCGCTGACAATGAAAATGCCGGATCCTATCATCGAACCGATGATCAGGGCGGAGGAGTCAACCAGGTTCAGACTCTTCCTGAAAGACGGCTGTACGTTTTGTGACATATGCGGAACTGTTTTGCCTCCCCCTGGTCGTCAGCACAGACTGCCTGTTGCCTGATCAAGCATCAATATTGGCATACTTCGCATGCCGCTCGATGAACTCCCTTCTGGGTGGCACATCATCGCCCATAAGCATCGAGAAGATATGATCTGCCTCCGCTGCGCTGTCTATGCTTACCTGGCGCAGGGTACGCGTCTCCGGATTCATCGTCGTCTCCCACAGCTGCTCGGCATTCATTTCTCCAAGACCCTTGTACCTCTGGACAGAAACAGCCGACTCCTTCCCCTGCCCGAGTTCCTGAACAGCGGCATCGCGTTCCTCCTCAGTCCAGCAGTATTTTTCGCCCTTGCCTCTCTTTACAAGGTAAAGCGGCGGGGTGGCTATGTAAATATGCCCGTTCTCAATCAGCTCCTTCATGTGCCTGAAGAAGAATGTCATTATCAGGGTAGTGATGTGCGAGCCGTCAACGTCGGCATCAGTCATAATGATCACCTTGGCATACCTGAGACCTGAGGTGTTCAGCGCCTTGCTGTCATCTTCAGTGCCTATGTTGACTCCCAGCGCCGTGAAGATGTTCTTTATTTCCTCACTGTCGAAAATCTTGTGCTGCATGGCCTTCTCCACGTTGAGAATCTTGCCCCTGAGGGGAAGGATAGCCTGGAAACGGCGGTCACGGCCCTGTTTTGCCGTTCCGCCTGCCGAATCACCCTCCACGAGGAATATCTCGGAGACGGAAGGATCACGGTCTGCACAGTCGGCCAGCTTGCCAGGCAGGCCTGAACCCGAAAGCACATTCTTTCTCTGCACCAGTTCACGGGCCTTGCGGGCGGCATGACGGGCCGTGGCTGCAAGTATCACCTTCTGAACAATGGCCCTGGCATCCTTTGGATTCTCCTCAAGGTAGTTGGTAAGTGCAGTGCTGACTGCAACATCAACAGCCCCCATAACCTCCGAGTTCCCGAGCTTGGTCTTCGTCTGCCCCTCAAATTGCGGTTCCGCTACCTTCACGGAGATCACAGATGTCAGCCCCTCACGGAAATCATCACCGTTGATGTCAAACTTCAGCTTGCTTGTAAGGCCCGAATCCTCGGCATATTTCTTCAGGGTGCGGGTCAGCCCTCTGCGGAAACCTGCAAGATGAGTACCACCCTCAATGGTGTTGATGTTGTTCACATATGAGTGGACATTCTCCGAGAACGAAGTGTTGTACTGAAGAGCCAGTTCCACCGGTACATCGCCCTTGTCATAGTTGATATAGATGATCTTATCAATCAGTCTCTCCCTGTTTGAGTCAAGGTATTCGACAAACTCTATAAGTCCGCGCTCCGAGTAAAATCTTCCCGCATCGGTTTCCTGCTCTCCTTTTCCTCCGCTCTCTGTATTCTCACGCTTGTCAGTAAGTGTAAGGAGAATGTTTTTATTCAGGAAAGCCAGCTCCCTGAGACGGGCTGCCAGAATGTCAAAGTTGAAGTCAATTGTCTGGAATATGGTGTTGTCGGGCATGAAGGTGGTGATGGTACCTGACTCTTCAGAGTCACCTACAGGGGCTACGGGAGCAAGAGGCTTGCCCCTCTCGTAAGTCTGTGACCATCTCTTGCCCTGCCTCATTACCTCCACGGTCATCCTTGAAGAGAGTGCGTTGACGCACGAAACGCCTACCCCATGAAGACCTCCTGACACCTTGTAAGAATCCTTGTCAAACTTGCCGCCGGCATGGAGTACTGTCATTACCACCTCCAGTGCTGACCGCTTTTCCTTTTCATGTATCTCAACCGGTATTCCACGGCCATTGTCAACAACTGTTATTGAATTGTCTTTGTTGATAGTCACGTCAATACGGGTGCAGTATCCCGCTAGGGCTTCGTCAATGGAATTATCAACAACCTCATATACAAGATGATGCAATCCCCTGGCGCCAACATCACCGATGTACATCGCAGGCCGTTTCCTAACGGCTTCCAGGCCTTCAAGGACCTGGATACTGTCGGCGGAATACTCATCCTGTTCCCTGCTCCTCTTCCTCAGTTCCTCATTAGTCATACAAGTAGTTTTAATTTGAATTACCAGACTGATTAACAGTTTGATAATATGTTATTTATAAAATCACACAAAGGTAACAAAATAAGCCGGTTTCACCTCGGGAAAAGGCAACAATTCATGAAAAAAATGAACAAATTTTCCCTGATCCCGGCACTTTAAAGGCTGTATGAAATTCCGCCAAGAAGCATAAAGTTTCTTGAGGGGTAATAATTCCATTCAAAATACCTGTTGTACGAAATATTGTTGCACCTGACCCAGAATGAGATGTCAGTTGTATACCTGTATTCGATCCCCATATTGAGGTTTGGGTGGAACGGCAGTTTCACGGTTTTTTCAGGTGCCATAATCCTTGCATACCGGTCACCTGTGAGAGTGAGGTCAGCAGAAGCAATGATCTTGTTCCTCAGGTTATAGGCACCTTTCACCGAGCCGTCCCATTCAGGTTTGTGCCATGCATGTTCCTGCCCTGACATATCATAACCGTAATAGTTTCCCTGAAGTGAAAGAGTCAGCTGACGGTTGATGGGAACTGACATCCCTCCGTGCACCCTGAACAGGCTCCCGTCAGAATAAACAGGCACAAAATAGTTCCCGTAGCCCAGGGTGTCATTCATGAAAAGAAGCATATCATTGAAGAGGGTATAGCTGACACCAAGTTCATATGAAGCGGTTACGTTCATTGTACCTGAGAGACCAGCCGAGATCCTCAGTTCATTGTCGGTGCTGCGCAGGTTGTAAAGCGTGTCGCCGGGCAGCATAAACGGGTTGGCATAGGCAGTATTGCGGGCCTGGTTGTTTTCCATGAAACCGTCAATGCCTGCTGTGAACCTGAGGAATTTCGGAATGATCCTGAAGGTGAACATGGCATCGGGATAGAAAAACATGTAAAGCTTGCGGACGCCCCCGACGAGAGGATCATGATTTTCCTTCAGGTCTGCGGCTGCCTTAAGCCCGAAACGGAACCTCCAGTCATCATTACCCCTGGTGATATATGGCGCAAGCGTCACAAGGCTTCTGGACTTTGTATCTATCGCACTGGAAAAGAGATAAAGGTCATAACCTGCATCCACACCGGCATAAAGCCCGAACATTTCGGTGCCTGCACTGACAGACAGACCCGGGTTATGCTGTAACCCGTCACCCTGCCTGGTAAACAGGTTATATTTGACGGTGGCATCCCAGTTAAGTTCGCTCGAGTCCTGCTCCATCGTGAAATACCTTACCTTACCGGTCACATCGTAATAGAGTGACCTGATATCCTTTTTATCCGGGTCATAGCCGGTTACATCCGGATTGTACCCGTAGGCATGGCGGGTCATCTGCCTGAAGTCAATGTCAGAATCGAGCCGGCTTCTCCTGAAATACTTCCTGCCATACAGCAGAGCCTGGTTGTCAAGGAACCCTGCATATACCCTCCTGTCATTTTCCAGCTCTATCCTGCCGGCAGAACCATAGGTGCGTGTAAAAAGACCGACAGTGCCCCTGTTTGACCTGCCATTGGATATGCTTACCTCAAGGAAAGGCGAGAGATAGGTGCCCAGCCCCAGACTTACATAACCCTTCTTCAGCTCCGGCAGCGGTTCAGGTGACAGGACCGCTGACTTGATAGGACTCACCTCGTACTCAGGCACGAATGAACCGGGAGTAAAGTCGTAATTGAACCTGATGTTGACAGTTGTAGTATCGTAATCCGAAGGCAGGAGGGTTCTCTTGGCAGCCTCATGAAGGGTGGGCTTGTACGGATTGTAAAGCGTCACCGTTCTCTTCATTGTTTCCTCCTCTGTCTGGGCGGTTGCTGTCACCGTGATCAGCAGAACCGCAGCCATGATATAGAATTTTCCTTTCATCGTCATCTCGTTGTTCAGTGCCTTGAAATTCATTTTGCCGTTCCTGTTCCTGAGGGCTGTTCTGACGTCAGGGCGGCCAGACTGGCCTTTGCCTCGTCAATGATGCCGTCATTGCTTACAGTATAATAATCAATCAGGCTCTGCAGTGTTGCCCTGGCCTGAAAGGTATCTCCCTTCTTGACTGCTATGTCAGAAAGGAGGAGGAAGGTCTTGCCGGTCCAGTATGCATGCGGTGAGCTCATGTCAACGAACTGGTTTGCCTCCTTCTCGGCACCGTCAGTGTCCCCCGAAATCCAGAGAAGTTCAGCCACACGGTACTTGGACTCTGCACCGTAGGCCGTGGCAACCTCCTGCGCAACACGGCGGTAGTCATCCAGTGCATCGGCATTGTTTCCGAGTCTCTGGTTTGCCTTCGCCGTCAGGAAGGTTGCCTCGCGGGCCAGGTCCTCGGTAAGCTTCTCCGAACCAAGCACCAGTTCCGCCGAGGCGATCACCCTGTCATCATTCTCCAGGGCAGACGCTGAGCGCATCATGCCAAGGTATGCATAAAGCCTGTTCTCCGGTGTGGAGGCTTCCCTGCCCAGCCGCTCATAAAGAGACCACGCACCCTGGAAATCCTTCTTCCCGAAGGTAATGGAAGCCGCCCCGAGCAACGACTGCTCCATGAACTGGTTGTTGCCGACACCAACTACCCTGAGATACAGATCCAGAGCTTCATCAACCTTTCCCGCCCTGTTAAGACAGTCAGCAAGGTAGAACCGGGCATTGGTGGCAAAACTGCCCGACGGAAACTCCTTCAGGTAATTCCTGAATATCTCCGATGATCTGTCACAGTTACCCTTAATGTACTGGTTCTCTCCCGATATGTAAAGCATAGAGTCACGCGAGGATGCTTCTATGTCTCCAAGCCCCTCCACATTCTTCATATAGGCAAAATAGGCCTCCACATCGTCCATGTCAGTATACGCGTTCCTCAGGCCGTTGACTGCGTTTCGGGCCTCGGGCGAATCCCTGTAATTCTCAATGACTTTTTTGAACTGTGCCACGGCCTTTTCATTCTGCCCGGCGTTATAATAAATCAGTCCGAGCTGCACCATGGCAGGCGGCACAAACTGACTGCCGGTATACCATGCAATTATGTTGGTGAAGTCTGCTTCACCCCTGGCAGGCTGTTCCGTTGCCACATATGCCCTTCCCCTCTCAAAGAGGGTATTGGGGACATAGGCTGACTTAGGGAACCTGGTGATCAGACCGGTAAGAGTGGTGATCTTGGCCGCATTATTGTTGCTCAGCCCCTGGGCGAATCCCTTCTGGAACATAGCATAGTCAGCGTCAGTCTTGCCGTAGTCTATTACCTTGTCATAGTACGAAATTGCCGAAGGGTAATCAGCTTTTATATAGTAACAGTCTGCTATGCGGTTGCGGGCATCAATGACCACATCAGGCCTTCCGGCCTGGTCAGTCTTGTTGACGAAGGCCATAAAATACGGAAGTGCCTTTGCATATTCCCCGGTATTGTACCAGACATATCCCAGATTGTAGTCTGTAAGATCATACTCATCCATGGATGAGGCTGCCGGCAGTTTCCTGAAGATTTCCCAGTCAACCACAGCAGCCTCATTTTTACCAAGACGGTAGTTTGACTCTCCCCTCCAGTAAATTGCGCGGGCATGGAGCTCGGGATTCTTCTCCTTGTACATCAGTGACTTATCAAACAGTGACACTGCATCTGCATACTGTTTGTTGCGGAACTGTTCAATGCCACGGAAATAGGCCACTTTCTGGTACGCCTCCTTAAGCCTGTCGTCGCGGCTGCTTATCTTTTCAAGCGAGTTCAGCGCCGCCTGGTAATTTTTCAGCCTCATATAGGCTGAGATCAGGTAGTCATAGGCTTCTGAAACATGCTCTGAATTGGGATAGGTGCGGATGTAGTTGTGCAGGGCGTCAATTCCTTCGCCAAAGGGTGCATACGAGTTTTCATAAGCCAGCTTGGCAAAGTTGAAGAGCGCCTCCTCCTGCACTTCAGGATCATAATTCATACCTGCGGCGGCTGAGAAAGCCATCTGTGCCTTTTTTTTGTCGCCGGCTTGCAGGTAGCATGAGCCAAGCATGAAATATGCGTTCTGGGTCAGGATGTCACTGCGGCCGACCACTTCGTTGAAAAGCTTCGTGGCCTTGTCAGTTGATCCGGTCTGGTAATAGCTGAATGCCAGCTCATACTTGTCATTGCGGTCACTGAGCTTTGTATCCCTGATAAATTTCTCAAGGTAAGGTATGGCTTCGCTGTAGTTTCCCTTCTGGAACCAGGCATCACCGATGAAACGGTAAAGCTCCGTCTCGCGTGTTTTCCCTGCCTGGTCAATCAGGGCCGGAGCCAGCTCCAGTATCCCGTCATAGTTCTTGTCTAAGTAATAGATCTGGGTAATATAGAATGGGACAATGCCCCCAAAGGTTTCATCACCCTTCAGCCGCTCAAACCCTTCCAGGGCAGTGCGGTAAAACCCGTTTTCATAAGCAATTGCCGAGTAGTAATAGATGGCAGGAGCAGTGTAATCCGTCTCCGAATCCATGAGTTCGGCAAAGAACATCTGGGCTCTCTTGGTATCTCCCCTCCTGTACTGTGAGTAGCCAAGCTTGAAGAGATACTCTGCCAGCTCCTTATCGTCAAGCATTATACGGTCTGTCTGCTCGAACCACTCAATGGCACATGCGTAGTTTCGCTGCTGGTAACAGTATCGGCCTGATTCGAACCGGGCCTGGTTGAGCATCGGGCTTTCAGGATTGGCGGCAATAAACTGCTGCATCCTGAATTCGGCATCAGGAGCCATCAGCTTCATAGATGCCAGCGCAGCGTGATACCCGGCGTCTGCCCTCTGCAGCCTGGTCCCGTTCTTTTCTGTTTCAAGCCATTTGTCAAATAACCCGATTGCCGGGGCATACTTGCCCTTTTCAAACATCTCATAACCGTTATTAAGCAGAGAGGTAATCTCTTCTCCCGAAAATGAGACCTGCCCCCTCACCGCTGTTCCTGCGGCAATGAATGAGACCATGACTACAATCAGTATCTTCCTGTTCATAACTTTATCCTTTACTCAAGCTGCCTCAAAATACTTCTGCCTGCAGGCATCACCTACAGGTAATTAACTAATTAACAACTTTTTGCGCAGATTTTCCGGCGCAGTTTCATCAGCCGTAAAAATACAATTATAATACCTCGCGGATTCTTCCTGAACCTTCATTTTATCAACACACGGACTGCTGATTGTTAATTCTTTTTTATTTTGCACAAAAACCGTTCCGAATGGAAGAGACCACCCCGCTCGACACTATCATTGAACTGAAGAGCTGTTCGATAATGCAGCAGGATCACCTCGTTCTCAGCGATGTGAACCTGAAAGTCGACAAAGGTGAGTTTGTTTACCTTGTCGGGCGTGTCGGAAGCGGAAAGACCTCACTCATACGTACGCTTAATGCCCAGCTTCCCCTCGCCGACGGCGAAGGATGGGTGGCAGGGTTCAGCCTTCACTCAATTAAAAAGAGAGAGATACCGCAACTCAGAAGAAAACTCGGGATAGTGTTCCAGGATTTTCAGTTGCTCACTGACAGGTCTGTCCATGACAACCTGGAGTTTGCACTCAGGGCGACGGGATGGACCAGCAAGGTTGCGATCGGAGACCGGATCAGAGAGGTTCTCGAGAAGGTCAGCCTTCAGAACAAGGGCTTCAAGATGCCTCACCAGCTCTCCGGCGGAGAACAGCAGAGAGTGGTGATCGCACGTGCACTCCTGAATGACCCGGAGATAATACTTGCCGATGAACCGACAGGCAACCTTGATCCGGAAACGTCAGAGGAGATACATATACTTCTTAAAAGCATCAGCAATACAGGCCGTGCGGTGATAATGTCAACCCACAAGCACTCGCTTGTCAAGAAATTCCCGGGCAGGACCCTGCGTTGTGAAAACGGCAGGCTGTCAGAGGTTGAACAGAATGACCAGGAAATTGAACTTCTTTTCTGACTACTTCAGGAATTTAACCGGCCAGGGAAGTGTGTTGCGGTACAGCCTCCAGTAGGTTGTCTTCTCCCCTCCGAATGATCTCATGAAGATTGCTATCGATGGTACCGATGATCCGGCAAAATCAATTATCTGCCCTGTCCCTGCATAACTCCTGATCAGGTGATCAATTACGAGGTAGGATGTGCGCAGTTCCCTGCTCTTCCTGCTTCCAGCTGTAAAAAGCATGGTTGTCCGGCCGTGAACTTCTGTCATGAACATACCCCACAGGAGCTTTCCTTTCGGTGACCTGACTCCGAGTATTCTGCCAAGGCCAGATGAGACGCAGTGTCTCATCAGGTTCCCGAGCCTTGCGTATGATGTGTTCCTGATTACACCGGCCCGCCTGGCCGTATACTTGCGGAAAAGCATGATAACCTCTTCCGGCTTTACATCCTCTGTTATTTCCTGCGGGTAACGACGTGCAATGTTGATATTCCTCCGGCAGTCAGTCATATAGCTGACCCAGACTTCTTCATATGGATAATCGAGCTTCAGCTCATAATTGAAACGAGGTGTCAGGGTGTACCCGGGAATATGTGCCTCCTGCCCGATGCACAGGTCAACCAGCCTGCAGAACTCCGGCATGAATGAGATGAACTCTTCTGCCATACGCTTCGGATCACCGTCAGCACTGAACAGTCCGAGCTGTTGAAGGAAGATCGGTGTGGCAATATAATTCAGCCCGTATTTCTTCCATCGGGGCAGCGGGAACACTGCGAGATAATCATCATCTACAAGTGCCTCCCATCCCGGTGCCATGATATCCAGGTACCAAGACATGGCATAGGGTCTCACTGCGGGTATTTCTCCCAGGCATGCATCCCATCTCCCGCGGTCTATCTCATTGTTCCTGAGGTAGCTGATCATGGCTTCTGCATGTCCAGCATTTCCTCAAAGACATGTCTCCAGCCCTCCCACCCGTTGCCCTCATTGAGGGAGGTGTTGTGCCATATTGACACGAACAGGCCACCCACCCTCCTGGTTGCAGTGATGAGAGAACTGACAACCTCCAGTGCAGCTGCAGGCTGAAGGTGCATGTATTGCCTGAGGGTTACGTCCATAACCTGGAAAGGTACCACAGTCAGGCTGGTGATCGTCTCTTTCATCAGATCATAGAATGGGAATGGCCTGGCAATGCCTGCCCTGAAGCCGGGTTCGTCATGGAAACCCATCGTATAGTCATTCCTGAAGCCGGCCTCCCCGAATTCACGGTATGTGTCAGGCATGTTGAGAAGCAGCCAGTGCTGGCGTACCTTATCAGCATGATGCCCTGTTATCGCGGTGAAGCGTTCCGCCTCCATCTTCAGTGTTTTCAGCCTGCCGGCAGACCTGTAAGATGAATGAAGCCCGCTCCCGAACATGCTGTCATATTTGCGGATGATAAGGCCATACTCATGATCACGGAAGGGTGGATTATGGTCATACTCTCCCTGGTCACCCGTCGGGAAGAAGAAGATTGCATCACATCCACCGGCATTTAGCTTCTCTTCAATGTAACCGAAGCTGTCATACGGATCAGCCATCTCCCCGGTCATCGTTCTGAGGCGGTCTGCAGGTTTTGCCCCCACCCCTGCCAGTCCCTTCACCAGCCCGCCCATGCTCCTCAGGAAACCGCGGCTGCGGTACGCAAAAGGCTGGTCCACATCAACCGTGGCCAGGACGCTGTATTCATTGTGCCTTATTGTCAGTACCGGGTAGTGCTTCACAAGCTCCAGTGCAAGGTATCTCGACCAGATTTCCACAACCGGCATCCTCAGGAAGCCACCACGGTGGGCCAGCGATGCAGCCCCCGGAAAACGCCCGTGCGCATCAGGCGAATAAGGAAGGTATTCCTCGTACCTCGAGAGCATATAAAAGACTGCGGAGAAAAGGTCAAAGGGGATGCTTCCGCCTTCAGCGGCAAACAGTACAGGCATATCTTCAACATAAGAGACCTCCGGCCTAGTACTGTCAATTCCCGTGGCACCAAGCAGTCCGCATGGACGGACAACAAACTGGTCCTTAACCTTTTCGCCTGTGTAGTTGACTGCAGGACTGCTGCCGATCTTCCTCCTGTCAGAGGTAATCTCATAATTGATGCCCAGAATGGTGCTGAAGATCACACCTGCAGTGTACTCTAGCCGGGGAGAGATATCCGGAGAGTAAATCCATAGCTTCCTGGTTGCCATATCAGCAAATTTAATAAATAGGCAGCTCACCTTCCATTTGTGAACACCCTTTTTATTAACAGAAATTTATACCCCGGTACTAAATTTTACTACTTTTGTTGTTTGCGCAATTTAGTGTTCACAATTTAAAATTTCAAAGAATATGGGCAAAGGTGACAAGAAATCAAAAAGAGGCAAGATTATTATAGGATCCTTTGGCGTTCGCCGTCGCAAAAGAGCTAAAAAGAGCTTTGTTGCACCGTCAGTGAAGGAGGCACCAAAGCAGGTTGTGAAAGAAGCAGCAACTGCGCCCGAAGTTCAGGCTGCGAAGCCGGTCAGGACTGCCAGACCCAAAACAGCTGCCAAGGCCGCTCCAAAAACCGCAACCAAAAAAACTGAAAAGGAACACGTAGCAACGGTTGAAAAAACCGCTGAAAAGGTTACAGAAAAAGTTGCCGAAAAAACTACAGTAAAAGCTGCAGCAAAGGTTACAGAAAAAGCTGCCAAACCGGCTGCAAAAGCCAAAAAGCCCGCTGCAAAAAAAGAAGAGGAATAGTTTCGTTATAAGCTTCTCACAATAAGATCATCGTAACAGGCCGGGTCAACAGCTGCCTCAATGATCACACTGCCACCGGAACTGAGTGAGCTTCGGAGGGCTGACCGCATTCCTGCTGCATCAGTTACGCGGATGACATCCGCCCCCAGGAACCTGCCGGCACCGAAGAGATCGCCGCTGTACAACTGTATGCCGTAAGGGCTTATCTTCTTCCATGACTGTTTGACTTTGATGAGGTTCAGTTCCCCGTCACTGAATACAATCACAATTATCTTCAGTCCGTTTCTCCTTGCCGTTATCATCTCACCCGCATGCATGAGAAAACCGCCGTCACCCGTGACACAGACCACATGTCCGCTGCTGCCGGCAAGGGCGGCAGCAACAGCGGCCGGCAACCCAAACCCCATTGATGACCACCCGTTGGTCATGATAAGCTTTCCGCGCTGCACATCCCACATCTGACCAAGCAGGTGGAGATGTGAGCCCACATCCGCAGTCACCGTGGCTTCCGGCGGAAGCATCTCCCTGAGCAGTTCCAGAACTGCGACAGGATTTAATCCCTGTGATGCCCTTTTAAAAGTCTCCTGTATTTCACCCCGGGCTTCGGCTGCCAGTGAGGTCATCTCAGGTGAACTCCGAAGCGGGGATAGGACACGGAACCACTCTTCAGGCTCCGACACATACTCTATTGCCCCACTGATGCGAAGATCCGGCGAAACGGTATCAAAGTGCACAAGGGGCACATCCGCGATCCATGATTCATAATTGTATTCCACCGGGTCATAACCCAGGCCGATTACCAGGTCTGCTGCCCCTGCAAGCTTTTCCAGCCGGTCGCTGAGAGCATGGAAGAGAACGCCTGCATAACAGGGATGATCTGACGGTATAATGCCTTTTGCCATCGGTGTGACAATCACCGGCACCTCGTGATCTTCCAGGAACCTCAACAGTGCCCGGCCTGCACCGGTTCTCATTGCTGTGAGACCAACGGCAATCAGGGGCCTCCGCGATGATGCAATCAGCACGCCGGCCCTTTCCCGGCTGATCTCTGCAGGATCATGAATGCGTTCCTTCCTGGCAGGTGTGCCGGCATGACTTACCCCAGATCCGGCAAGATCAGCGGGTAACCCGATATGCACCGGTCCGGGATATTCCTCATTCGCAAGCTCCAGGCTATGGCTGATAACTTCATGGGCATTGCCTGCATCCAGCCTGAAAGTGGCTTTCGTCAAGGGCCGGAAGAGCGCCTGGTGATCTATGTTCATCTGTGCTGTCCGTCCAAACCATTTATCAGGCATCTCTGTAGTCAGCGCCAGCATCGGCGTACGGTCAAGCAATGCGCCCCCCACTCCAGAGGCGAGGTTGACTGCCCCGGGTCCGAAGGTGGCGTGGCATACCCCCGTAACACCCGTGAGACGAGCCGTGACATCAGCCATCATTGCCGCAGATGATTCATGCGATGCAAGGATAAACTCAATTCCTGCCCGCCTGAACGCCTCCATGTAAGGTATCGACGGCCCGCCGGGTATGCCGAAGAACCTCTTCACTCCTGCTTCCTTCAGCTGCTGCGCCAAATAATCCTCAATCAGCATGATCCGGCACCCTCCGTGTGCCCCGTATTGTTTTACTTACTGAATGAACCACTCTTCTCCCGGGCATTCCCTGATCATTTCCCCCGCGTGACCCTGAGTTCCTGATCCACCGGCCGGGTTATTAAAAAATGTGAAACTACGGTAAAATAAGCCATAAAACATCCAAAAAGTGTTTAAAATACACGCATTTTAATTTAACTATGCATAAAATTAAAACAGTCCAGCAATGAACAGAACACTTGTTATTGGTTTATTGTCTTTTATGCTTGCCGCGACGGTTATCGTGCCGGGCAGGGCACAGGGGACAGAAAAGGATTATGAGCGGGCCAACAACCTTGATAGGCAGCTCACAGGCAAGGTATGGCACAGTGACATCAGGCCTGCCTGGGTAGGTAATACCGGGATGTTGATTTTTGAGGAGAGATCCCGGGAGGGGAAGGTTTATATCCTTGCTGATGCTGGAAAAAAGACGCAGAAAAAAGCTTTTGATGCCGTGAAGCTGGCTGAAGCCCTTGGCAAGGTAGCGGGTGACACCGTCAAGGCCGCTGATCTCCCGATAAGGAATCTTGTCATGGCTGATGATCTCAAATCAATGACGTTTGAGTATACCGGAGCGGTGTACAAATGTGACCTGAAAAAGTATACAGTCACAAAAGAGCGTGAGGCTCGCCGGCCATTTGCATGGGGTGGTGACAGCAGGTGGCCGTGGGGCTTCCGGAATGAACTCGAGGGAAGGCCTGACACCTCGCCAGACAAGAAAATGACGGCATTTATACGCGATTACAATGTATGGATCAGGGTCGTGAAGGAGAAGAAGGAGTTCAAACTTAGCAATGACGGGGGAATCGGAAAGTACTACTCGGCAAATATCTCATGGTCACCCGATTCGAAAAAGATTATGGCATACCTTGTTATCCCGGCTGAAAAGCACATGATATCCTATGTGGAATCATCCCCCGAAGGTCAGGTCCAGCCAAAATACTATACATATGAATATCCGAAGCCGGGTGATGCTGTTCCTCAGTTCTTTCCGCAAATCTTTGACGTTGCCGGAAAGAAGCACATCCTGGTTGACGAGGACATGATCCTCAACCAGTATGGCCTTGAAAACTTCGAATGGGACACAACCGGCAACTCCCTTACATTTGAATACAACAAGCGCGGACACCAGGTGTACCGGGTTATGAGGATTGATGCCCAAACCGGAAAAATGAGCGTGATAATTGATGAGCAGTCGCCCACTTTCATTGACTACAGCGGGAAACGCTACAGGTATGATGTGAAGAACACGGGCGAGATCATTTGGGCATCGGAGCGAGACGGCTGGAACCATCTCTGGCTGTATGACGGCAACACCGGGAAGGTAAAAAACCAGATTACCAGGGGAGAATGGGTTGTACGTGGTGTGGTGAGTGTTGATGAGAAGCAACGCACCCTCATATTCAGGGCCTCGGGCAGGGAAAAGGGCGATCCGTATCTCATTCATTACTACCGGATTGGCTTTGACGGTACCGGGCTGACCCATCTGACTCCGGCCGACGGGAACCATGAAGCACTCTTCTCAGGAGATGGTAAATACTTTGTTGATACCTGGTCAAGGGTTGACATGCCCCCTGTTTCAGTTGTCCGGAGCAGCGCTGACGGCGGTGAGGTGATGAAGCTTGCCGAGGCTGACGTCAAAGACCTTCTGGCCACCGGCTGGCAGTATCCGGAAGTGTTTACCGCCAAGGGACGTGACAGTGTTACTGACATATGGGGAATAATAATCCGTCCTCTCAACTTTGATCCCTCCCGCAAATACCCGGTTATTGAAAACATATACGCCGGCCCCCACAGCAGCTTTGTTCCCAAGTCTTTCAGACCGACATTCAGCAACATGAACTCACTTGCAGAGCTGGGATTCATCGTGGTCCAGATTGACGGAATGGGCACATCGAACAGGTCGAAGAAGTTCCATGACGTTGCATGGAAGAATATCAAGGATGCAGGTTTTCCCGACAGGATCCTCTGGATGAAGGCTGCAGCGGAAAAGTACCCTTACATGGATATTGAAAAAGTGGGAATATACGGCACTTCGGCCGGAGGCCAGAATTCAGCCGGCGCCGTTCTTTTCCATCCGGAGTTCTATGACGTGGCTGTCTCATCCTGCGGATGCCATGACAACAGAATGGACAAGATATGGTGGAACGAGGCATGGATGGGATGGCCTGTTGACCAGAGCTACATTGAGTCATCGAACGTTGAGAATGCCTGGAGGCTGAAGGGCAAGCTGCTTCTGATTAACGGTGAGATGGACAACAACGTTGATCCCGCATCAACCGTACAGCTGGTCAATGCGCTTATCAAGGCAGGAAAGGATTTTGATTACCTGCTGGTGCCGGGAATGCAGCACAGCAGCGGCGGCTCCTACGGTGAACGGCGCAGGCAGGATTTCTTTGTCGAGAACCTTCTAGGAGTGAAACCCCCTGACTGGAATAAAAAGGAAAAATAAAAAGAGCAATATTTGCAGTCTTATCTGATTCAGATGACTGACCGCCATACCAACACCATCATCTGGGCAATCATAACATGCCTGATGTGGTCAACCGCGTATCCATTTATAAAGGTAGGACTGCAATATTCGACACCTCTTCACTTCGCCGGAACACGCTTCATTTTTTCCGGGCTGATGATCCTGCCGTTTACCATCAGGCCGCGCGAGTACATAAGGATGATCATTGAAAACCGCAGCCTGGCAATATGGGTCACCATTCTCCAGACCCTCATCAATTACATCCTGTTCTATATCGGCATGGACCGTGTTCCCGGCGCTTTGGGAGCAGTCATCGTGGGCTCACAACCTTTCGTGACCGCAATCGTATCGAGGATAATGATCAGGGAGGAGCGGTTCACCCGCGCGAAGGTCATAACCATCCTTTTCGGTCTTATGGGTATCGTGCTTGTCAGTGTCGGACGGCAAGGATTTCATTTTGGCCTGCCGGGCGAAATAGCAGGCATAATAATGATATTCATTGCCAATATCTCAACAGCCACCAGCAATGTCCTCGTCTCGAAAAAAGGGAAAAACATGAATCCGTTGGTGCTGAGCTCATTCTCGCTTTTTACCGGCGGCTTGATCATGTTCCTGCTGTCATTCGGGTTTGAAGATGTACCTGCCAAACCGAATTTTCCGCTTGATTACTGGCTGGTACTGATATGGCTTGCCTTCATGTCGGCATTCACCTTCTCAAGGTGGTACGTGCTGCTCAAACGGCCCGAGGTCAGGGTCAGCGAGCTTAACCTCTGGAAATTCATCATACCGGTCTTCGGAGCAATTCTCAGCTGGTTGATTGTACCAGGGGAGAATGCAGACTGGGTGACCGTTGCCGGCATGGCAATAATCTCCCTCTCCCTGATATGGTTCTTCGGAATCACCGGCAGACGAGAACGGAAGACGGAAGAGATTCCTGCCGGACCGATTGCCAAGTAAGGTCTGAAGATTTCGCTGTCTGAAGGTCCCGACACCCTTCGGGTATCGGGATTCCGGCCTCTTCAAAGAAGCCTCAATCTCAAGGCCCCGATCCGCCAGCCGGCGGATGCGGGGTCTGGCTTTTACGGGCTCACCGGCTGCGGGCGGTTCTGCCTGTCATCATGTAAATCACCATCAGCAAGGCGGCCAGCAGTGCCATTGCAGCACCGAACCTGAAGGGTATGCTTGAATTGACCCTGTCATATAGAACACCTGCTATCAGGCTGGCAGGCAGAAGTGTTATACCCAGCAGGGCGTTGTATATTCCAAGACCGGTGCCTCTCCTGTTTGAGTGGACAATATCCGAAACAAATGCTTTCTGAATTCCGTCAGTGGCAGCTGAATACAAACCATAAAGGGCAAAAAGCATATAAAGCATTACCTTGCTGTTATCAAGACCAAAAAAGAAATAAACAACCGCATATATCAGAAAGCCCGCCACCAGCAGTTTTTCCTTTCCAATCCTGTCAGAGAGAGAACCTGCGGGGATAGCAGCTATGACTGAGACGGTATTCGTGATGAGGTAAACCAATGGTATGAATGCTACTTTTATTCCCGCCTCATTGGCTTTCACAAGGAGCAGTGCATCGGTGGAATTGCCCAGGGTGAAAACGAAGATTATTCCGAGGAAAAACCAGTACCGCCGTGGATAGTCCCTCAGGTGAAACTGCTGTAAAAGTTCGGTCTTGTTTTTCTTTGCTTCCTTTATACCGAAGATAATCACAAAAATGCCCGCCACGGCAGGGATGCCGGCGAGAAGGAACAGTAACCTGTAGTTGCCGGGGAAAAGGCTCAGCAGGGCAAATGCAATCAGGGGGCCGGCTATTGCGCCGCTGTTGTCCATCGCCTTCTGCAGGCCGAAAGCCCTGCCGGTCTCGTTGTTGGTTACGGAAGCCGCTATCAGGCTGTCACGCGGCGCTGTCCTTATGCCCTTCCCGAATCTCTCCGCAAACCTGAGTACCAAAACCTGCAACGGGGAGATAACAAACGCATAGAACGGAAGGATAATGGCTGAAAGGGCATAACCGGCCAGCATGAACGGTTTGTTCTTACCGATCCTGTCACTCCAGAACCCCGAGAATGCCTTTATCAGGGAGGCAGTACTCTCTGCAACACCTTCAATCAGTCCCAGGCTTGCCTTTGATGCCCCTATTGACATCAGGAATATCGGCATTACCGAGTAGATCATCTTTACGGAAGTATCTGTCAGAAAACTCGTCAGCCCGGTAAAAAGGACATTCCTTTCGAATCCGAAGATCTTTGAACCGTGAATTTCCTTCACCGGGGATAGGTCTGTTTTCCCGTTGCCTTTCATCTCACCTTTAGCCATCACAATTTCAATTGTTTTTTTCACTATCCCTGACGCCTATTTTTTGTCGCTCTCCACGCCGTTTATCCTGAACAGTTTGAACAGTTCTACAACCGGAACCGGGGCAAGAGCCATCAGTATCACTATAATCCAGTGTCTGCCATCCATTACAGCAAGGCTGAAGGCATCACGAACCGGCGGGATCAGCAGCACGACAAGCCCTATAAGGGTCGAGACAAAAATTGCCCCGATAAGTGCCCTGTTTCTGAGAGGGTTGAACCTGAAGGATGATTTTTCATTGGAATGCAGGTTACGGACATGCACAAGCTGTGCGAACATAAGCGTTGCAAAAGCCATGGTGCGGCCCAGCACCTCGCCACCGTCATGAAGCCCGATTATATATGCTGCCAGTGGTATGCATCCTATCATCAGTCCCTGGTAGACAACACGCCAGATCATTCCTTTGGTCATGAAACCTTTCCTGGTGGTGCGGGGCTGGCGGTTCATCAATCCCTTTTCCGGCGGATCCACACTCAGCGCCAGCGCCGGGAGGCTGTCAGTGACAAGGTTGATCCATAGTATATGAATCGGCAGCAATGGCATCCCCATATTGAACACAGATGTCACAAGTATAAGGAATATTTCACCGACGTTGGTTGAGAGAAGGTATTGTATTACCTTGAGTATGTTGTCATAGATCCTCCTTCCTTCCTCCACCGCAGAAACGATTGTGGCAAAGTTGTCATCCGTGAGTATCATGTCGGCGGCACCCTTGGCAACATCGGTTCCGACAATGCCCATGGCCGCACCGATATCAGCCTGTTTCAGGGCCGGAGCATCATTGACACCGTCACCGGTCATGGCCACCACTTCACTGTGGCTCTGCCAGGCCTTGACTATGCGCACCTTATGCTCCGGTGCCACCCTGGCATAAACAGAGAAACGGTGCACGGATTCCTTCAGCTCCTCATCACTAAGCCTTTCAAGCTCAGTGCCCGTGATAGCCACATCACCATCGCGGTAAATGCCTATCTCACGGGCGATGGCCAGTGCCGTGCTTTTGTGGTCACCGGTGATCATTACTGGACGTATACCCGCTGTGTTGCATCTTGCCACGGCATCAACCACCTCTGGCCGGGCTGGGTCTATCATTCCAAGAAGTCCTGTGAATATCAGCCCGCTCTCAATCTGGCCGATTGTAACCTGCTGGGGCGCCTCATGGTAATCCTTGTAAGCCATGGCAAGCACCCTGAGTGCCGAATTGGCCATGGTCTCATTCGCTTCCCGTATTTTTACGATATCATCCTTCTCAAGTACCCTTATCTGACCGTCAATGACTACCCTGTCACATACGCCAAGCACCTCATCAAGACCACCCTTAACATTGACCCTTGTCTCCGTCTCCCCCATCCTGTTGACAGTAGTCATCCTTTTCCGTTCAGAGTCAAACGGAATCTCAGCCACCCTGGGATAGCTTTTTTCCAGCTCGTCCTTGTAGACTTTGTAAAGCACACCAAAATCGAGAAGTGCTGTCTCGGTGGGGTCAC
>DAIDJT010000015.1 GCA_027451265.1 Bacteroidales bacterium
GTTTCATAACCCTGGAATAGGTTTTCCGGGTCTGTCTTGAATGCTACAAGAGACCATTTTGATTCATCCACACCCTGAAGGGAACTGATGGCTTTTATCCTTGCAGAAAACTGCGTGTCACCGGCAGGCAGGACATACGAATAGGAGACCTGGCTGTTTTCGGTGGCGGGTACCTCTTCCGAGTGCACCAGCGCTCCTGATCCATTGGCACCATCATAGATCTCAACAAGATAGTGGTCAGTATTTTTAACCGATGACCAGGTAAGAGTAACCGTTGTGGTGTTGCTAATAATGGCCTCGAGTTCGACCGGAGAAAAGACCCTGCTAAAATTAAGCTCTTCCACCACCGGGTCAATCTGCTCCTTGCATGAAACAACCAGCAGCATCATGATCAGCCCGGCAAATAATCCTGTTCTTATAATTATCTTCTTCATTGATAACAGTTTAGTTGGTTTAATAGCCATAATCATTTTTCAGGGCGCCGTTGCTGGCGTCAATGAACACCTGCCAGATAGGCCAGAACTGGTTCTGATCAGGATCATTCGTAAAGAGTGAGCTGATCTTGGAGGCAGTTAGTTTGTCAGCGCTCACGTAAGCAGTGTTATAGGTATACTCCGATGACATGTCTGCGGTCTCGCCCCTGTTCAGCCCGTAGAACTGGAGGGTTTCTCCGTCAGAAGCATAACGGTAGTAAAGGGTTGCAGGGACGTCAGTGTAGCTGCCTTCGCGTTTGCTCAGACTGGTCATCTTTGCAACTGCTTCATCCATTTTGGTTCCCAGCTGGTTCCAGCGGATAAGCGCCCCCTTGCGTACCATCTCGCCGCAGAATTCATAGGCATTTTCGTTTACAATGGCACTGAACATCTGCTCCTTGCCGGTAATGGCATTCAGGTAAGCGTCAACCTTCACGGGCCAGTCAGCCTGTCTGAATGCTCTCTGCCTGACCTGTTTCAGGTAGTCCTTTGCGGGACCCAGGTTGCCAAGTTCATTCTGAATCTCTGCCGCCATGAGCAACACCTCGGCATATCTCATGTAGATGGCATTCAGCCCGTCATCGTTGGTTGAGGTGACATACCTTTTCATCCATTCATAACGGAGCTTACCGAAATACCACAGTGAGACGCCATTGCCGGTGTTGATTGTCTGCTTTGATACTTTGTTTGTGGCTGTTCCCCATGAGTAGGGCACGCAAGTCACGTCCCTGCGGGTGTCTTTCACATCAAAATCATAAAAGACGTGTGGCAGGGGTCCGTAGTCACCGCCACGGGGCTGCTCGGTATACTGGTCAGCGCTTGCATGCTTTACCGCGAAGGTAAATGCCATTCGGCCGCGGCCGTCAGCAAAAGGTATCTCCCAGAGTGATTCACCGCCTGCGGCGATATTTTCCTCACACACCTTCCGCCAGAACCCTTCGAAACTGGTCTCCAGCTTTGCGTTTCCGCTGCCGATCACATCCAGGCACTCCTGCATTGCAACGGGATAGAGTGTTGACACTGACAGGTCAGGATCACTGCTCCGGCGTACTCCGTCAGGATACTGTGAATAACCTGCAGCGATAAGGCAGAGACGCGCCCGGAAAGCTTTCACAAACGCCCTGTTGATCCCTTCCGTGGTTGTGGTACGGGCGTTGCCGTTGGGCCATGCAACCAGTTCGGCTGCCTCTTCCAGGTCAGCAATGAGCTGTTTGTAGATCTCATCACGGCTGCTCTTTGGCAGGTACATCGTTTCTGAAGATACAGGCTCGAACCTGGCAACAACATCACCCCAGGCTTTTACAAGATCTGCATAGTAAACGGCCCTGAGGGTAAGTGCTTCGCCGAGCAGTTGTCCCATCTCCGTTCCCGGAGCCGGGTTGCCATAGGTGCGGAGACCCCTTATACAGATGTTTGCACGCTCAATGCCGGAATACATCTGTGCCCAGGCATTGTTAGCCGTGTTCATGTCAGTGTTGATGGAAGAATTGACATACCTGGCAAGATCAGACCTTGCCGATGCAGCAGTGGAACTGTTGTACCACTCAATGTCAGTGTTTGCCCCGTAATGAGTCAGGAACCTTCCCCTGTACGAGTTTGTCTGACCTATTGGCTCCTTTATTCCGTCTATGGCCGAAGCTGCAAGGGTCGGGTTGGAGAAGATCAGTGACTCATCCAGCGTTGACTGTGACGGAGCTTCCAGGAAGCTTTCGCACGACGCGAGCAGGCCGGCAAAAACGATACTTATTATTATATATGCGTACTTTTTCATTGTCATCTCTTTTTATCGGATTAAAAAGTCAGGTTCACACCAAACAACAGCTGCCTGCTTTTTGGATAAGCCGAGTAATCAAGTCCCGGAGTAAGCACGGTGTTTCTCCTCGAAGAGACCTCCGGATCAAATCCGGAATATTTGGTCAGCACAAAAACGTTTTGACCGGAGACATAGAATCTGAGACGCTGAATGCGCAGCCTGGAGGTGACAGGATCAGGCAGCGAATACCCGAGAGTCAGCGTATTAAGCCTCAGGAATGATCCGTCTTCAACAGCCCAGTCACTGAATACATGCCTTGCCATGAAGGGTGACCACATTGTAGTGTTGGCGTTCATTGATTCCAGCCTGGCCGGGTCATTGACGAGCTCCCCGGTGGCCGGATCAAGGTTGGTCCATCTCTTTCCTTCAGCCATGACGTCAATCAGGTTGCGGAAGGGGTATCTTGATGTGGTGTACTCAATCTTGTTGGCGTTATAGATGTCGTTCCCGACACTCCAGTTGAAGAGGGCTGCGACATCAAAACCGTAGAAGTAACCCTCGATGTTGAAACCGCCGGTATGCTTCGGGTTGGCATTGCCAATCACTGTGCCGTCAGCAACCGTCACTATCTTGTCTCCGGAGAGATCCTTCAGCTTGAGGCTGCCGGGGCGAAGGGTTCCGACCACGTTTGAGCAGTCAACCACGCCTTCCTTAAGTATCCATTCCTCCTCTTCGGCATCATAACCGCTGAAGTCTGATACCAGGTAACGGCCGTCATTGAGATAGCCGTACATCTGTCCGACTGACCCGCCAAGAGCTATCCAGTAGTCATTCCCGATCTCCGTGGATGCCCAGCTTGTGTTCTGGCCGAAGTCGTTCATGACGCCAAGGGAAAGGATCTTGTTCTTGTTGAATCCGATGTTGAACCCAAAGCTAAGACCATATTTCTTCTGGCTCAGGGCTATGAGGTTAAGTTCAATCTCAAGGCCCTTGTTCTCCGTTTCTCCCATGTTCCTGTACTGGGTATTGTAGCCGGTACCTGAAACCGGGAACTCAATGAGAAGGTCTTTGGTATTGTTGCGGTAAATCTCAAAGCTTCCGTTGATCCGGCTATCGAACAGGCCGAAGTCAAGGCCCAGGTTTCTTGTAAAGGTTGTCTCCCACTTCAGGTCTGGGTTGGCCATGGTCACCGAAGGGGCCCAGAATGAAGAGAAACCGTTTATCCATGAGGTTGTGCGTGCTTCAAAGATCTGTGCTATCTGGTTTGCGGGTATGTTGTTGTTACCTGCAGTGCCGTAGCTGAACCTCAGCTTCAAGTTATTGAGTGTATTGGATATCCCCTTCATGAAATTTTCTTCAGAGATCCTCCACGCCACGGCAGCTGACGGGAAATAGCCCCAGCGGTTGGCGGAAGAGAACTTGCTTGAACCGTCAGCCCTGTAAGTGGCTGAGATCAGGTATCTTCCCTTGTAGTCATACATCACCCTTCCAAAGAAGGAGAGCAGCTTGTCATCAGGATTGTAGGTATTCGTGTAGCTATTTGAAAATCCCTGGCTGACCAGTTTGTATGCTTCGGGGCCCGTGAAAAAGTCGGGGAAACCCCATACCTGGTTAAACATCGTATTTGTCTTCACTACAAGTACCTCCTGTCCTGCCAGCACCTTGAGAGAATGACCGGAATCACCGAAGAGGTTTGCAAAATCATAGTTGAGAGTGTTGGTGCTCCGGATGCCGTCACCCTTTCTTTCATATGATTCGAGTGCAGGCTTGTTCTGATAATCAGCCGTTGGAGTATTCTTTACATAATAAGTCGATAGTCCGTAGAAGCGATCGTCATTGTTGACGTAGCTGTCAAGTCCTGCCTCTGTACGGAATACCAGCCCGTCAAATATCTCCCATGAAAAGCTGCCTCCGATGTTGAATCTCTTCCTCAACTGCTGGCGGTCGTTATCCCTGACATTGTCAAGCGGGTTGGTCATACTGGCTGACAGGTCGGTGTCATCAAAATCACCTACCGAATTGAAGGGTATGGGAACGAAAAGCATAGTCTGCTTAACCCTTGCATCGTTGGGAGTTGCTCCTCCCTGGTCCGTGGCACCTGCACCCAATATCTTCATGTCAGAATACCTGACCGAGAATGAGAGATCAACCCTTTCACTGGCCTTGTGATCAAGTTTAAGGGAAAGGTTGTCGCGCTTGTATTCTGAAGCGAGCATGATCTCACTGCTCCTGATGCCGGCATAGGAAACGGAATACTTGAACCTGTCACTGCCCCCCGAAACGGTCAGGTCATGGTTGAAAACCTTCCCGATATGCCCGAATACCTGGTTGAACCAGTCAGTGGAAGGCTGACCGGCATAGAGGTCAATATCCTGGTAGTTGCCAAAATACCGCTCATATCTGGAAAGATTGTCATCCAGCAGGGCATATTCATACTGCCATCTCATGTAGTCCTCAACAGAGATTGTATTAAGACGGCTGGCCACCTTCTTGAAGCCGTAATAGGCATTGTAGTTCACCATTGGCTTGCCCTCTTCGCCTCCCTTGGTGGTGATTATAATAACCCCGTTTGCACCGCGGGCTCCGTAAATGGCTGTTGAAGAGGCATCCTTAAGCACATCAATTGACTGAATTGTTGATGGCGGGATATCGGTAATGCTGTTTACCGGAAACCCGTCAACGATGAAAAGCGGTGAGTTGCTCTGGGTGATTGAACCACCGCCTCTGACACGGATGTTGATCTCGGCGTCAGGTGAGCCTTCAGTTGTGACAATCTGAACTCCTGCCATCTTACCGGTAAGTGCTTCAGCAGCAGTTGAGACCGGCACCCTGGCAAGTTCCTCTCCCTGCACCGAAACTACGGAGCCGGTAACATCCCTCTTTCTTACGGTACCGTAGCCGATGACCACCACATCCTCCAGCATGCTGCTTGAGGGAGCAATTGAAACATCAATGGTGGTTCTGCCGCGAACGGGCTCTTCAACCGGGTCATATCCGACAAAAGAGAATACCAGGGTGGCATCCGGCGGACAGTCGGTCAGCGTATAGCTGCCATTCATGTCAGTGGCCACACCATGAGCGGTGCCCTTGATAACTACGTTCAGGCCGATCATAGCCTCTCCCGTCCCGGCATCAGTGACCCTGCCCTTCACAGTGATATTCTGGGAAAAGGCCGACACTGACAAAGCCGCCATGACAAGGATCAGCAAACCCCTCAGACAACGGTTCCCGGTGCCGGAGGGTCTTCTGAATGCAACAGTTGATTTTGTCATAGAAAAGTTGATTAGGGTTAGTAATTTTATGCTGTTCAGTACGTTTTCAGCAGGGCCAGGAGGCCCATGGTTATAAAATTAAGTAATAAAAATTAAGGATATCCATCATTAACGATTAGTCCACATTTATAATCAAATTTTCTACCTGATTTTATTAACTTGGCAGCTAAACCTGAAAACCTGACCGTAAAAAATGAGTGAAGAGATCCTGCGGGCCATGATGGAGCTGTTTGCCCTGATTGTCAAGCAGGACGGCGGCATGCTTCAGAGTGAGCGTGACTTTGTCTCCGCCTTCCTCACCAAACAGCTCCCGCATCAGAGCGCAGATGAATTCATGCGGCTCTTCCTTAAAGACGCAGGACCACTACAGGAAAAGGGTAAAAAAACGACAGCCGGGACGGCCTCGGTAAAAGATTCCATCAGGATCCTCAACAACTGCAAAAACATCAACAAAACCCTTTCACAGGAACAAAGGGTCATTGTTCTGATGCGCTGCTTCGAACTGATTGACTCCGACAAGCAGTACACCCCACAGCGGATGAACATCATCAACACAATCGCAGAGGTGTTCAGAATCTCCACTGCTGAATTCAACAGTATCATGCAGTTTGTAAGGGAAGATGACCGGGCCGGCCTGAAGGACCAGTCAATGATTGTCATAGAGACTGGTTATGCAACTGAAAATGTGACCGGTGCCGGATCATTCATTGTATTTCTGAAGGTTGCAAGCGTAAATCTTTACTTTCTGAAGTCCTTCTGTGACGGTACAACCCTTCTGAACGGGCTCCCCCTGGTTTGCGGCAGGGTCTACCTGTTTGCCCCGGGAAGCTCCATACAGGCGCCTCTGGCACCGAGCATTTATTACAGTGACATCGGCGCGGCTTTCGCTTCCGGAAAGGATATCCATAAACTATCATTTCTGGCTGACAGGCTCAGCTACAGTTTTCCTGACGGAACTCCGGCAATAACCAATGTAGGTTTTGCGGCATCAGAGGGAATGCTCATAGGGATCATGGGAGCCAGCGGTTCGGGAAAAACCACCCTTCTAAACCTGCTGACCGGGCTTTCAAAACCCGAAGAGGGGGAGGTACGAATAAACAGCATTCCCATTCATTCAGGTGATAAAAGACTTGACGGCGTTATAGGGTACGTACCCCAGGATGATCTCCTGATAGAGGATCTTACCGTCTTTGAGAACCTGTACTATGCTGCCTCCTTCTGTTTTGCCGGCAAAACCCGCGAGGAGCTGACCACCCTCGTTAACAGGGTGCTGCAGAGCCTCGGCCTGTACGGCAAGAGAGACTACCGCGTAGGATCACCCCTAAGCAAGGTCATCAGCGGCGGGCAAAGGAAGAGACTCAATATTGCCCTGGAGCTGATACGCGAACCATCAGTGCTGTTCCTTGATGAACCCACTTCGGGGCTCTCCTCAGCCGACTCTGAGAACGTGATGGATCTCCTGCATGAGCTGACCGGAAGAGGCGAACTGGTAATAACCGTTATCCACCAGCCATCATCTGACATTTTCAAGGGATTTGACAAGGTGCTTATCCTTGACATGATGGGGCATCTCGTATTCTATGGCAACCCGCTGGATGCAGTGGTCCATTTCAAAACCCTTGAGTCACAGATCAACAGCAGCGTTGCCGAGTGCCCCTCATGCGGAACAGTAAACCCGGAAACATTGTTCAACATCCTGGAATCAAGGGTTGTTGATGAGTTCGGTAAATACACTGACCAGAGAAAGGTTTCGCCGGCAGAATGGGCTGAAGCCTACCGGAAAACCCCCCCACAGGCGCAGGCAAGAGAGGAGACAAGGGAACCATGGTCAAGCCTCCGCAAACCCCGATGGTTAAAACAAACATGGATTTATATCCTGCGCGACCTGAAAAGCAAAATTGCCAACAGGCAGTATCTTCTCCTGACGCTCCTTGAAGGGCCATTCCTCGGACTGATCCTTTCATACATCATCAGGTATATTGCCGACCCATCCTCTGACATTTACCTCTTCAGGGAAAATGAAAACATCCCTGTCTTTATTTTCATGAGCATTATCGTTGCCCTCTTCCTGGGTCTGACAATCAGTGCAGAAGAGATCTTCCATGACAGGAGGCTCCTGAGGAGAGAGCATTTCCTGCACCTTAACCGCAGCAGCTACCTTATCAGCAAAATTCTTATACTGGCGTTCATCTCTGCACTTCAGACATTCCTCTTCCTTTCTGTGGCCAATCCCATCCTGGGGATCAGGGGATTATTTCTGTACTATTGGCTGACACTCTTTATCACCGCTTTTGTTGCCAATATGATCGGACTCAACATCTCGTCGGCCCTGAACTCGGCAATAGCAATCTATATTGTCATCCCGCTCCTGATGATCCCCATGATGGTGCTCAGCGGCGCCATGTTCCCGTTTGACAAGCTCAACAGAAAACTTGCACGCGCTGACAGGGTCCCGCTGATAGCTGACCTGATGCCTACAAGGTGGACCTATGAGGCACTGATGGTAAAGCAGTTCACGGGTAATGAGTACGGGCGCAGGGTTTATCCCCTGAAACAGCAGATGAGTATCTCCGACTTTAATACAATATATCGTATACCCAGGATTAACGAAGCACTGGCGGGCCTTTCATTGCGTGAGGGAGCTGGCAAATTGACAGATGAACAGGTGAAGGAGATGCATCTGCTCAGAAATGAAATTTCCGCCATGGGCGCTTCAGGCATCATAGAACCATTCAGCGGCACTGACTCAATTAATCCCTCCCTTTTCAACAAACATCTGTCTGACAGGCTGGCCACCTGGCTTAATCTTGCCGACAGGGAATACAGGAAACGGAGCAACCTTGCAGATATGAGCCTGGATAATTACGTCAGCAGCAATAAAGTGGCGCTTGATCTGTTATATAATAACTACCATAATGACAAGCTTGAAGATATTGTCAGGAAGGTATATGAGAAGAACAAGATGCTGGAGTTCAGAAACAGGCTAATCCAGAACGTTGACCTGATTTACCTTGAGCCGGCGGCAGCGGGACCGTTGGATTTCCGCACCCACTTCATGGCTCCGGTCAAGAGGTTCATGGGCCTCAGGATTGACTCCTTCAGGTTTAATATCCTGCTGGTGTTATCCTCAGTCATTATCCTGTATATCATGCTGTACACGGAAGTGCTGAAACGGATAATCATGTTTTTTGAAACCCCGGGGCGAAAAAAGCGTAAAGCAAACCGGACCTGATCAGTTTTCATTGAGTTGCAATTAAACAATAACACCTGATGACAGGGACATTAACAAAGATTGCGGCAGTGATCCTGCTGATGAGCATCTGCTCATGCAGGAACAGCAGCACCCGCCCTGGCGGGCTGAGCTTTCCTGTCGCTGACTCGGTTCCGGCCGGCGAGGCTGAAAAACTGAGTGAAGAAGCTGTGGCAGACATTGTACAGAACATTGCATCACCTGTTGAGATAGCCTCAATCCTTCAAAAGATGCAGGTGCCGTTCTCAGCCGGGTACCTGGCGCCAACCCAGGGGGCTGACAGGCTGACGACCAATTTCCAGAAAGCGGTGATGCTTGGTATCTACGGCGCAGACCTGGGATACCTCAACATGTACGAAAAAACAGGCAATTCTGTTGACGTCCTCTCGGTTATAAAGCGTCTTGCTGACGGGTTGCGCGTGGGCCAGTACTTTGACTTCGAAACGCTCAAGAGACTCTCTGTAAGCAAATCCAACCTCGATTCCCTGCTGTTTCTTTCAGTGAACTCATACAACCAGATTGACAGGTACCTGAGGGATAACGACAGAGGTTCCATTTCGGCACTGATGATCACCGGTGTCTGGATTGAAGGTCAATACCTCGCAACACAGATGGCTTTGAGTCATAACGACAAGATACTGCGTGACCGGATAGGTGAACAGAAGATCATCCTGGGTGACCTCCTGATGCTGCTCCGCCCATACATGGAAAGCAGTGAGGAGTACCGTGCGCTTTATGGCATGATGGAACGGATACGTTCAGGATATGCCGAGGTGAAGGTATCTTACCGGCTGGGTGAACCAGAGACGAAGGAGGAGGACGGCCGGCTGGTGGTGGTCCAGCATGAAGAAAGCATAGTTGAGATGACTGATGCCCAGCTGGATGACATAGCTGAGCTGTCAAAAGAAGTCAGGAACAAACTAATATCCGGCATTTAACATGAAAAACAGGTTTATAATTCTGACCCTCGGACTGGTGTTCCTGTCACTTGCAGCTGCCGGGCAACCCTCTACTGATGATCTTGTAAGCACCTGTGTCCTCGCAGCCGGTGAAAACACCACCTACCTGAAGGATTTCAGGATTCAGCTTCCAAAAGCTGTCCAGAATGCGGCTGTCCCGGTGTACAAGGCCAATATGTACCTGATGAAGAACATGAAATACAGGTTCTGTGTCTGTGATGCTCCCGGTTCTGAAGGAGAACTGTTCATAACTCTCTATGACCAGGGGAAGGAACTTATTTCGTCATACAACAGCTCCACGGGGAAAAAATACAGCTCCATCGATTTTATATGCAACAAAACGGGCCTTTACACAATCTGGTACAGCTTTGTTGACGGTACACAGGGCTCCGGCGTCGGGGTTGTATGCATGATCAGGTAATCACAGGGGCCATATCCTGGATACCACGAGCATTATTACCATTACCCAGAACAGAATTTCCGCAATTGCAACCCTGCGCGTGAAGGCCATATAGTTTGCCATTGCATAGGCAGCAGGAATTGCAGCCACAGCCGTGATTTCAGTTGACACTGCCGGGACAAATACCAATGCAGCCGCACATATTGCCATAATCCAGATAAGTATCTCCCACGTTTTACGTGACCTGATTTTATAGGTCTGCATCTCACGTCCGAGATAAATGAGCGAAGGCAGGAAATTCAGTCCCACAACCACCAGAAGTATCACAAGCGTACGGCTCCAGACAACAGCAGGTGCCTTGTCAAAGAGATTGTGCCGTATAATGTCAGTCAGCTCAGCAGGACTTCCTCCTGAAACATACCAGACCGCATAAATAATCAACCATGGCAATAATGCACCAGCCAGGGCGAGGGTCAGCTCACGTGCATCCGGGCTGCGCAGGACAAGGACTCCTATGAATACAACGGCCAGGAACCACACTGATCCTGCATACAGGAGTCCTGCTGATGAAATCATCAGAGCGGCATCAAAAAAGTTGAATGACATCCCGTTCATACGATACGATGAAACCATTCTCCAGAGTGCTGCCAGTATCAGAAGTGAGGCAGGAAGAGCGGGGTTGAGAATCATTGATCCCGGGAACAGCGAATAGAGAAGGATATACAGCAGGGCAGGAAGATAGGTGCGGCGCGGTATGAAAAAGATCTCAGTATTAAACCTGACCATTACCAACCCCACAGCCAGCACCAGCAGAAGTGAAAAAATCACTGCTGCCGGCAGTGAGCCTGAGAGGAGTTTTGTAACCAGGCCCCAGAGAGGCATTGGCTGCTGGTCATGAAGATATTGAAGGTCCGGCGGCGAGATAAGGAAAGTGCTCCATAACCCAAGGGCTGCAAGCAGCATAAGCAAAACGGGGCCTGCCCCTGATCCCCTGAAAAACCTTATCATTCCAGATATTTCTTAAGGTCAAACCCTATATCCCTGCGGTAATTCATCCCGCTGAAGGAAATCTTACCCACTGACCTGTAGCTCCTGGCCAGGGCTTCCTGCATCTCCGGTCCCAGCGAGGTAACGGCCAAAACCCTTCCTCCCGAGGTAACCAGCAAGCCGTCTTTAATGCCGGTGCCGGCGTGGAAAAGAGTGCTCTCACTGACATTCCCTGTCCCGGAAACCGGAAAGCCCTTACCGTAACTGTCAGGGTAACCTCCTGATACAATCATCACTGTCACTGCGGTTTCAGGACGGATGATTACCTGACGGGAGGCAAGGTCACGCTGTGCCACCCCTTCAAGCAGGTCATATAAGTCGCTCCCGATGCGCGGCATGATCACCTCGGTCTCCGGATCACCAAGGCGGGCATTGTATTCGATCACATAAGGGTCACCCTCAACATTCATCAGGCCGAAAAAGATGAATCCCCTGTAATCAATTCCTTCCTGTTTAAGCCCATCCACCGTTGGCTTTATTATCTGTTTCTCCACCTTTTCAAGGAATGAGGCTGTGGCAAAAGGAACAGGTGAAACTGCTCCCATACCTCCGGTGTTTTTGCCGGTGTCGCCGTCGCCTATGCGTTTGTAGTCCTTTGCTTCTGGCAGTATCCGGTATGATATGCCGTCAGTGATCACAAAGGCTGACATCTCTATTCCCTGAAGGTATTCCTCAATGACCACCTTGCTGCCGGCGGCCCCGAAACGTCCTCCCAGCATTGCCTTCAGCTCGGTGACAGCTTCGTCAAAATCGTTGATGATGAGCACACCCTTTCCTGCAGCCAGTCCGTCAGCCTTGAGTACATAAGGGGGCTTCATGCGCCTCATGAAGCTGACAGCTTCACCGGCGGTACCGGAGGTGAAGGTCTCATAAGCTGCAGTAGGGATCCCGTGCCTCTTCATGAATCCCTTGGCAAAATCCTTGCTTCCCTCAAGCATGGCACCGGCACGGCGGGGACCGATCACTGCCACCCCGGCAAGCGCGGGATCACCCTCAATGAAGTCGGTAATACCCTCTGCAAGAGGGGCCTCAGGACCGACGACCACCATCCCAATGCGGTTGGCAAGTATGGCTTCCCTCACTCCCGGGAAATCCAGCGGATCAACCGGAAGACTGACCGCCACTTCGGCAGTACCGGGGTTGCCGGGAGCAACAAAGAGCTTCAGCGGTCTACTGCTCTGCGCCAGTTTCCAGGTGATTGCATGTTCACGTCCTCCGGATCCAAGGATAAGAATATTCATGTTACAGGTCCCTTTCCCTTTCAAAAATAGTATTTAGGATTAAATTACTCAGCTCCGGGTAACAGAATCATCAACAAGTCCGAATGAATAGCCGTCATCCAGGGCCTTTTTCAGGAACCGGTCAAGATACTGCAGTGATGTGCTGGAGGACTTGTCATGAAGGACGATCACCGAACCCGATCTCATCCGGTGGGTCAGAATGGCATATGAACCGGCGGAGGTGAGATTCTGATCAAAGTCGTAGGGCATCAGACCCCAGAAAACAATCTTCATACTCCTCTCGAGGATCCTGTACTGCCGCACGCGGAGCCGTCCGTAAGGTGGCCTGAAGAGGTTGCTGCAGGTAATATCCCTTCCCCTGAATACATCGGCGCAATAGTCCCTGATTGGCGTCTTGAGTCCGTTGAGGTGGCTGTAGCCATGATTACCCACTCTGTGGCCCTCTGCGGCTATCCTTGCAAAGAGCCCGGGTGCGGCCACAACCCTGTTCCCCGTGCAAAAGAAGGTAGCCTTTACACCATGAGAGTGCAGGATGTCAAGTATGCGCGGTGTTGATTCAGGATCAGGGCCGTCATCAAAGGTAAGATAGAGCTTTTTGCCGCTGCCCCTGATGTTGTAAATGGCATCAGGGTAGATGATGGCTGCAGGGAACGGCCTGCCGTAATTCCTGATCATCTTTCAGGCATTTCTCCGTAAAACCTGTTAAGCTCCCCTGAAGCCCTGGCAGCCAGGTCAGTCATACCGTACCTGGAACCAAGCCTGTAGACATCAAGCAGCGCCTGTAGTGAGACCGAGGCATTATAATCAATACCGTAACTCTTTTCGTCAGGCAAAGCAGCAATAAAGCTCAGCACAGAAACCGAGTTGTCAACAATCTCCGTGAAGAGCTTTTCCGCCTCAGCTTTTCTGCCGGCCAGGGCAAGTGCATCGCCCAGGTCTGATGTGAAGTAGTCATATGGCATCTTTCCCGGCGGAACAATGGAAAGGCCCTTATGAATGGCAGCCACAGCCCGGGCTGTATCACCTTCCGCCACCAGCGCCATCGCCAGCTTGGCGAACTGGCGCCTGAAGACGTCAAACATGCGGCGGTTGTTCTCATCAAGGTATACTCCATCCTTTTCGGCATTTCCCCAGCGGAAATCATTCATCATATTCTCATACATTTCCCGGGTGTCAACCATGCCTGTCTCTCCCTGGCCGGGCTGATCTATCCTTATCGGGCTGACCCTGTAAGCCATCCCTTCCAGGATGAAATACTGCTCAAGACCTATGTATGTTGAGGCCGGAACCGTCACGGAGTAATAGAGCGGACGATTCCAGTTATTGCCTGCAATGAAATCCATCACTGCCAGGTCATCCTTGATGGCCATGTTGTTGCTGAACTTCCATATCATGGGCTTCAGCATCCTGTCAGCATGATACGGACGGACTGCTCCGGTTGCAATAACATGTGCAGAGTCAACATCGACAATGAATTCCCTGACGGGGATGAAATTGAAGAAATCACCACGTCCTGAAAGATCCACCCTGGCCTTCGGATCATCCGATCCTACAAAATCAATTACCTTGCGGATAGGTGTCGGCTCCTTGATAAGGTCCTCTACCGGCAGCTGAACACGCTCACCCTCAATATACTTTTCAACAGGAAGGGTAAACGGGAGTGCGTCAGATTTAAATGCTTTCCGGCTCATGGTTTCTATATAAAAGCCACTCTGCAGGTAGCTCAGGTTAGCAACACGCACGTCGGTGCGGTAGCCCTCAACATCCTGGATATACCATAGCGGGAATGAGTCATTGTCGCCGTAGGTAAGCAGCACGGCATTTTCATCCACCGAGGCAAGGTAATTGGATGCAATATCTCTTGCCGTATATCTGTCAGACCTGTCATGGTCATCCCAGTTCCGTATGATCATCAGAACAGGCACGGCTGCCATCAGCACTGCCGATGGCAGGATGGCGGCAGGATAATCCTTCATCAGCTTTTTCAGGAGCTCATAGAGAAGCATGACGCTCATCCCTATCCAGATGGCAAACGCGTAGAATGAACCCGCATAGGCATAGTCCCGCTCGCGGGGCTGGCTCGGGTTCTGATTGAGGTAAGTTACAATTGCAAGCCCCGTCATCAGGAAGAGCAGCATCACAAGCGAAAACCCCTTGCCGTCACGTTTGTACTGCCAGTATATTCCGGCCAGCCCCGCAAGCAGGGGAAGCAGGAAATAAGCGTTCCGGGCCGGGTTGTTCCGGTTCTCCTCAGGCAACATCGACTGGTCACCCAGGCGGGCATTGTCAATGAACGGAATGCCCGAGATCCAGTTCCCGTCCATGACATTCCCATTACCCTGGACGTCATTCTGCCTCCCGGAGAAGTTCCACATGAAGTACCTCATGTACATAACCCCCACCTGGTATCTGAAGAAGAACCGCATGTTCTCGCCAAAGGTGGGAAGGGTGACCTGCTCACTGCCCTGGCCTGACCTGACCGTGACCTTCCTTCCCTTTATCTTTCCCCAGTATTCATACTCACGGATATGGCCCGCATCACTGCTGTACATCCTCGGAAATATTGTCATGAACCGCTTGTCATACCTGTATTCTGTAGTATAATAAGGCTCATACCTGCCATCCTTCTTGTTGTAACCGCCAACTTTCTTATCAAGTCCCGTAACCGGGGCTGAGTAGTAGTTGCCGTACAGGAAGGGTGCCCGTGGGTATTGCGACCGGTTGATGTAATAAATGAACGAAAAGACATCCGACGGGTCATTCTGGTTCATGGGGGGGTGGGCGTTGGCCCTGATTATGATCAGGGCGAACGATGAATACCCAAGTATGAGGACGGCAATTATCGTCATCACGAAGTTAAGAATCACGCGGCCTTTCTTCAGCGAATACCATATGCCTCCGGCAACCAGCCCTGTAAGGATGATAAGGTATATATAGAGGCCTGTATTGTATGGCAGGCCAATTGTATTTACAAAGAAGAGTTCGAACCATCCGGCCACTTTTGCCACACCCGGCACGAAGACGAAGTTGAGTACACCCAGGATCATGAAACCGGCCAGAAGAGCATAGATCACGCCACGGGTGGTTGTTTTATGTTTCCTGAAGTACCATAGCAGGACTATCACCGGCAGGGCCAGGAGATTCAGCAGGTGTACCCCTATGGAGAGACCCATCAGGTATGCTATCAGAATGATCCACCTTCCGGAGCGCGAGTCATCAGCTTCATCATACCACCGGAGAATGGCCCATACTACGGCAGCAGTGAAGAGTGAACTGGTGCCATAGACTTCGCCCTCCACCGCCGAGAACCAGAAAGTATCTGAAAAGGCGTATGCCAGTGCACCTATAACTCCGGAAGCGAGGATGGCCAGAGCCTTCCCTCCGCTGACGGTTATATCGTCACCGGTGGCAAGGCGGACCAGCCTTGTGATGCTCCAGAAAAGAAAAAGGATTGTAAAGGCGCTGGCGAAAGCAGAAAGTATGTTTACCATCATGGCCACCTTCGAAGTATCGCCTCCGGCGAAAAGGGTGAAGAAACGCCCAAGCAGCAGGAATAACGGTGCTCCGGGCGGATGCCCCACCTCGAGCCTGTAGGAACAGAGGATGAACTCCCCGCAGTCCCAGAAGCTGACAGTGGGTTCAATGGTCAGCAGGTAGATGACAAGCGAGACGGCAAACACCGCCCAGCCGGTTATGTTGTTCCACAGTCTGAATCCGTTTTTCATTTCTTTTATGTTTCGTTCCTTATAATAAATCGCCACGGTTTGCTTATCCACGGCTCACCGGCATAGTTTATTCCAACCCTGGGCCCGGCAGTGAGATCAGGACGGAGTCCTGTCTTTTCAACCCAGATTCTCCCTGACGATGCCAGGTCCTCCCTGTTGAATGTGCCGTCAATACCCAGGCCCTTTGTCACCCGGCCTGGTCCGGTGTACTGTCTCACACCCCTTATCAGCACAGCCTGGGGATCTTCAGCAGCTCCGGTGACAATGTTAAGCATCCAGTGCATTCCGTAGACAAAGTAGATATACAGATGCCCTCCGTCGAGGTACATAGGTTCCGTTCTGGATGTCCTGCCCCTGCTGGCATGGCATGCCCTGTCACTGCTGCCAAGGTAGGCTTCCGTCTCCGTTATCATAAATCTTCCATACTTCTCTCCGGCATTTATTACCAGGTCCATTCCCGGCAACTGCCTGGCAACGGTCACTGCATCGGCAAGAAAAAAATTCCGGTCAACTCTACCCTTCACTGCCGTTCAGTATTGTATCTTGTCCGGGAGTTCCTCCCACTTCTTCAGAACGCTGTCTCCTTCCTCCTTCAGGCCGCGGACCATTGCGATACTCTTTTCACCGTTATCCAGGGCCAGTTCCTCGTAAATGTGATTGTCACTGAATCCGGCGGCAGCTGCACGGTACCTGTCAGAAGCATAGACAATGCGCCTTATACCGGCCCAGTAAATGGCCCCCAGGCACATGGGGCACGGCTCGCATGAGGCATAGATGACACAACCAGACAGATCATGCGTGCCCAGGGTCTCAGCTGCCATCCTGATGGCCATCACCTCGGCATGAGCAGTAGGATCATGACCGGTAACAACCCTGTTGCCGGCCCGGGCAATGATGCTTCCATCCCTGACAATAACCGCCCCGAAGGGCCCGCCGCCGTCCTTCATATTCTCCCCTGCCGTCTTTATCGCAAGTTCAAGGTATCTTTTATCCTCTCCGCTGAGTTTCATTACCGTGACATGTGACAATTAATACTTTCCATTTTGCTGCCGGCGGTGATCAACGCTCTCCTTTCCGGCAGATGTTACAATTATTCATTCCCCATTTTGCTGCCGGCGGTGATCAACGCTCTCCTTTCCGGCAGATGTTACAATTAACAGGGTGTAAAAATAAGAAAAGAATGCGGCTCCGGTAAATGAACTGAACGTATCATCATTTAGCATGGAGACTATTATGACAGTCATGAAGACCAGGAACGGATATGAGAAACGGTTCCGGCTCATGAGCCATGGGACCAGCAGCAGGGCGATGGCAAGGATCATCCCCGGAATGCCGAATGTCACCCCGAAGGTAAGATACTGGTTATGTGCCCTGAGACGGTATTCAGGTTTCAGCGGGGTGGAAATTGATCCGTATTCTTCGCTGAAGGCGGATGCCACGTCGCCTGTCCCGACACCCGACCATGGATTTTTCCTGATTATCCCGGCAGCGGCACGGTAGAATTCGGGCCGCTGGGTGAGTGAGTGGCCTGAGGGATTGGCACCTCCGGCTGCGCGGTCAAGCTCCCATGCAAGCTCATATGCCCTGGCCATGGGATTCCCTTTCCTTGCATACAGGGGATTGGCAAACCCGTTTTCAATATTTCTGATATCTCCGGCAGACAGGGTTGCCACAGCCGCTGAATCCTTTGCCATTCCCAGGGCGCTAATGTATCTTATGAGAGTCACCCGCAGCTCGTTGCCTGCATCGTCACTGCCGTCATATGCCTTCAGGCTTTTCTCATTCCATTCTTTCCTCAGTTCCTCCTCACACACGTTTATCCATACCAGGCAGCCGTTCTCGACGAGGTTTTCATCGGGGTAGTGCATGTAACGGTTGCCTGACGGGGTAACTGTGAGCCGGTCATTCACCATGGGGTTAGACGGATTATGGAGCCGGTGCCATGCTGAAACGGCCAGTAAGACAAGGAGGGCAGTCGCCGCCGCGGCCGCAGCCAGGAAGGCTATGCCAGCCCGCCCACGCCGGCCCGCAGTCACCATGAAGAACCCTGTCATGCCAAGCAGCAACACAAAAATAACCAGCCCCGTCACCGAGAGCAGCCTGAAGAGAAAAATGCTCATGGCTGCGGCCGCGGCGGCGAGCATGACCTTATACAGCTTCGCGCCGGTGCCGGGAAGAAGCCAGGCATTCAGACGCTTCCACCATGCCGGCAACCGGGGTACGCCTGTTGCGGCGATGACTCCCTCCGCCCGGGGTATTTCGCCGGGGGCTGGAATGATTCCCGGACCGGACATGCCAACATCCTTGCGGGCCTCACTCCCC
>DAIDJT010000016.1:0-14458 GCA_027451265.1 Bacteroidales bacterium
GGAACAACGATCTGCTGTCGATCACGCAACCCGTTGTGATCCTTGGAATTCACAGAGGCTACCTTGAAGCAGGAGCCGACCTGATCACAACAAACACCTTCAATTCCAACAGGATATCGATGGCTGACTATGGAATGGAAGAACTGGTTTATGAGATTAACTACCAGTCGGCCATTCTGGCCTGTAAAGCCATTGCTGAATTTGAAGGAACTGATAAGCCTGCAGAAGGTCGAGAGGAAGGTTTGGAGGTTGGAGCTTTAAAACCGTAAAGTAATCCAATCTCTTCTGACGATAATGACCTATTGAAGATCATGACTTCGGTAAGCTCCCCGGTCATTCACTTCCACCGCATCAGAGACAAGAAAGAGTCTCTCTTTCATTATACTCTTCGCGATGGCTACCATCTGATAATCGACGTGTATTCCGTCAGCGATGATGCTGGCGCACGCTGTATCCGAAAGGAAGGCCGCTCCCGGCAGGCCGGGCTCACGGTGATGCAGGGGTGACATGGCGTTGAAGAGATGCGTGGTGGTCTCAATACCCATCTCAAAACCCGCCATAGCTTCCCTGAAGGTAGCTTTGCTGTGTCCTGCCGCCACCGTTATACCTCTCTCCCGGAGCAGGCTGATGACGTCCGGATTGCACTCCTCAGGCGCTACCGTCATCATCCTTATGGTGCCCGCTGCCTCAACCAGCAGGGTGTTCACACTCTCCGGCGTAGCTTTCTTAATCAGTTCCGGAGAATGAGCCCCCCGCCTTGCGTGACTTATGAAGGGACCCTCCATATGAAGGCCCATAACAGCAGGATGCCTGCAGCCGGCTACTGTCCGGAAAGCAGCACGGTAAACCTCTTCGCTGTTGGTAGGCAATGCCAGCAGGAAACCGGTGGTGCCTGTTGATACTATTGATTCGGTTATCCGGGCGAGAGCACCGGGGTCGGGATTGGAAGAAAAGAGAAAACCTCCCCCTCCGGCTATCTGGAGATCAATGAAACCTGCTGTCACCAGCCCTCCCCCGCAGTCAATGCGCAACTCCGCGGAAGAGGCCGGATCCGGATCAGAAAAGCCCTCAATCCGGTCACCGTTGATGATTAAAGCCTTCCCTTTAACCAGGTCCGTGCCCGTGAAAAAATCAGCATTGTAAAAGAGTGTGCGCATAACTCAAATGTGCTTGCTTCAACTACCTGTTTGTCACTCGAAAAAACGCCTGAGAAGGTTCGCCGAAATGAATGAACGCTTTCTGAACCTGTCCAGCAACTCGTCATTGATAGCCTGCAGCCTGCCGGCAACCTCCTCCACCCTGAAGAACCCGGTGCTGCCGCTATGGCCGAAGAAGGCCGAACCATAAACGCTCATCACAGTCCGCCCGTCATTGAATCTTGCCGGAACCAGCTTCTTGCTCAGCCTTTTATATTCCGGAGCAAATATCCTGAAAATCTTCCTGATATCATTGCGCGAGGCTATCTGATATCCGCAGTCGTCACAGCGGCATGACGTGAAGAAACTGTTCCTGCAGAGTTCCTTGGGGGCGGATGACCCGCAGTTAGGACACCCGATACCTTCAGCCTTCTCACCTGACGGTGAGTCAAACAGCTCTTTAAACTCCGGCCTGAACGGCGAAACGACATTCGTATACTGCACCAGCCTGAGAGATTGCCTCAGGATAAGCCACAGGTAAATCAACAGGAGGAAATTGAACCAGGGACTGAATGCGAGGGCATCAAAGACGCCATGCAGTATGCTGGCAATGGCCAGGGCAACTATCACCGTGCTGAAGGGCTTGTTCTCCTTCTTGTACCTGTACCATGCATAGCCGATGATCACGCTGAATGAGATATGCGCGGGAGTGCTTATGAAAGCCCTGTAAACAAGCAGATATTGAGTCCCTTCTCCCGAATTGGCATAGAAAAAGTTCTCAATAATTGAAAAACCGAGGGCCACGCATGACATATATATGATTCCGTCAGTGAGTTCGTTGAACTGCTTCCTGATAAGAGCGTAAACTACCACCAGCCCCATCAGCTTGGCAAATTCCTCAACGGGACCAATTACAAGCAGTGATCCAAGCGTGTTGCTGATGACTTCATCTTCAAGGCCAAATATCCGAAGGAACTCATAGACACCCAGGGCTATCATGACCGCGGTTATGCCACCGGCCAGGAATGCCCAGATCATGGCCATGAATGTCTCTTTCTCATAAATGTCGAAGCTGCGGATCCATGCAATGATAATCACACCAATCAGTGCAGATATCCACACGCTGAGATTAATAAAAGTCATAGTCAGGGTTTTCTGATTTGAATGCTAAATTAACGTTTAGGTCCCGGTTCTCCCCGATTCAGATTCATTTTTTCCTTTTTTCAAGGTACAGATCCTGAAAATCAAAACTGAAATCGGTAAGTGGGGATATTGCTTCCATGGTGAACGAAACCGGTTTCCCTTCCCTGTCAAGGGTGAACACAGCAAAGGCATCGGCATTGAAGCTCCTGTCATCCCATTTCACGATCAGGGTGTTTGCAGTATAATGGAACATCTCACCCCTCATGCGCGGCGACTTGACAGCCCTGAACCTCAGCCTGCCATTTTCATTACTGATGACGACGTCACCGAACCAGGCATCTGTATATGTTCCTTCAAACCCTTTCAGGTCAGTCTCTGCAGATGACTCCTTCCTTTTTGCCTCCACCGTTGTCCATACCCTGTCAGTGATTTCCTTCGCTTCAGCCTGCTGCTTCAGCATCCGGGCTTTAAGCTCCATAACCCGGTCATGGTTGCGGACCCCCAGGTAGCCGTCAATTATACTGTTCGTGATGGCAGTGAAAGCAGATACCTCCTCCTGGTTGGTCAATACAATTATTCCCAGTCTGAGCTCGGGAATCATCGTAACCTGTGTCACTATTCCTGAATGACCACCTGTATGTGATACCTGCAGATATCCGTTTATATCCGTAAGGTTCCATCCAAGACCGTACGCTGCAAAATGGCTCCTGTAGCCGCTTTCCTCATTGACCGGCCTGATTGTCTGGGGTGTCCACATCTCCCTGTGGGCCGCCTCAGAGAAAATTCTCTGAGCGGTGTTAACACCGTAGCTGCCTCTGTTGAGCTGCATCATGACCCATTTGCTCATGTCGCTCACATTGCTGTAAATGCCTCCCACAGAGTTGTGCATCTTGGCCTCCTGCTTCAGAACCACCTGCAGCCTGCCGTCAACGGGCACATGGGCATCAATTATGTTGGACCGGTCTTTAATCCTTTTGAATGAAGCAGCCGATCCGTTCATCCCCAGCGGCCCCATTATCCGTGATTCCACGAAATCCTCCCAGCTCTGCCCAGACACCCTTTCCACCACCTCACCGGCCACGATGTAAAGCATGTTGTCATAATCATACTTCATCCGGAAAGGGGATGCCTGTTTCAGGTATCTCAGGTTGTGTATTATTTCTGTGGTTGTGAAATCAGCTGAATCGGGCCACCCCATAAGGTCACCTGCACCGAGGCCCATGCCGCTCCGGTGGGTGAGGAGGTCCTTGATTATGAAGTCTTCGGTGACATATGAGTTGTACAGCCTGAATTCAGGGATTATGTCAGTCACCCTGGTATCCCATGTGAGTTTGCCTTCATCAATGAGTATGCCCAGTGCCGCAGATGTGAAAGCTTTGGTGTTCGATGCAATGGCGAAGAGGGTGTTTTCATCAGTCTTCCTGCCCGTGGCTGTTGAGCGCACACCGTATCCCTTCATGTGTACCACCTGGTCATCCTTGATCACAGCCACGGCAATGCCGGGAACATTGAATTCCTGCATGACCCGCTCAGTAAGCCTGTCAATCTTTTTTCCGGACAATGGCTGTCCGTAAACGGTTACAGTCAGGGTAAAAACAAGGATCAGTGATACTGTACGCTTCATTTGACTTCCTTACGCTTCGGATTCAGATCCTGGAAATCATAGCTGAAGTCGGTCAGGGGCGAGATGGCATCCATTGTGAAAGCGGCAGCCTTTCCTTCCCTGTCAAGCGTGAAAACCGCCCAGGCATCGGCATCCATCGACCGGTCATCCCACTTTACCACGAAGGTGTTGCCTGTGTAGTAAAGCATCTCCCCGCGCATCTTTGGCGACTTGACTGACCGGAAGCGAAGTTTACCGCTTTCATCCGATATGACTATGTCTCCGAACCATATGTCGGAGTAAGTGCCGGTGTAAATTGCATTGTTTACCGGCATCGAACTCTTTGAACGCTGTGCCTCAATTTTTGCCCATATCTCATCGGTAATCCTTTTTGCTTCTGCCACGCCCTTATCACCATTCTCTTTAAGTGTTTTAATCCAGTCATTCCCTTTTATGCCGAGGTAACCGTCCTTGATTGTGTTTGTGATTGCGGTGAAGGCAGCCCCATCCTGCTGGTTAGTGAACACTATTATTCCGATTTTCAGCTCCGGGATCAGGGTGACCTGCGTCACAATGCCTGCCAGGCCGCCTGTATGAGATGCCTGCAGATAGCCTGCCACATCAGAAAGACCCCAGCCAAGGCCATAGGCCGAAAAATGAACCCTGTAGGGGCCGGGATTCCGAACCGGAATTACGGTCTGAGGGGTCCACATCTCACGGTGGACCTTATCAGATAGCAGCTGACTCTTGTTGCCCTCACCATATTTGCCTCGGTTGAGCTGCATCATGGCCCATTTTGTCATGTCGGATACACTGCTCATGATACCGCCGGCCGGATCAAGGAGAGTGCTTGCGTACATTGGAACCACCTGCAGGACACCGTTGACCGGCACATGGGCATCAATCATGTTCGACCTGTCCCTTACCCTGTTGAGCGACGCTGCAGAGTTCCCCATCCCCAGCGGCTTCATTATCCTTGACTCAACAAACTCGTCCCATCCCTGACCGGAAACCCTGGCCACCACCTCGCCGGCCACCAGGTAAAGCAGGTTATCATAATCATACTTCGTCCTGAATGATGAGGTCTGCTTCAGGTACCGGAGATTGTGGATGATCTCTTCCTTTGTAAAGACTGATGAATCGGGCCACAGCATTAGGTCACCCGCACCAAGGCCCATGCCGCTGCGGTGGGTAAGCAGGTCCTTTATGTTGAAATCCTCTGTGACATATGAGTTGTAAAGCCTGAACTCAGGGATGATGTCTGTGACCTTTGTCTCCCAGGTCAGTTTTCCTTCGTCAACAAGGATGCCCAGTGCGGCTGATGTGAAGGCCTTCGAGTTGGAGGCGATTGCAAAAAGAGTGTTCTCGTCAGTCTTTTTGCCGGTGGCAATTGAGCTCACACCGTAACCCTTCATGTGAACAACCCTGTCATCCTTGATAACCGCAACGGCTATCCCCGGAACATTAAAGGTCTCCATTGTACGGACGACAAGCTTGTCAATATCTTCAGAATTAAGTGGTTGGGACCATGATGCGACGCAAACCATCAGCATCAGCGAAAGGGAAAGGATCTTCTTCATATGAAAGTTTGAGTTTAATGAGAGAATAAAGTTAGCACAATTGCCCGAAAGCGGAGTCTTGTTGTGCAACCTGTATGGCAAGCCGGAAGGAACAGACTTTTTCTTCATCAAATTTTCATAATTGCCTTTTTACTTTTACATGGTCAGGATATTGAAGACACCATGCTTCACCTGCGTCTTCCAAGGCAGATTATTCATTCTTTCTTTCCATAAGTCCGTTTTAATGCAGCGAAGACTGCCGGTGCCCCAATCCGGCAGTCTTCCACTTTATATACTGACTGCAGCGCAATATGCCACGCTGACAGTCTATTTCCCGAGTTTCATATTGAGATAGGTGTACATCAGTGCCCACATTTCAGCCTCCTGGGCGTTTGTGGAAGCTGCCCCGTGGCCACCCTCAATTGTTTCATGATACAATACCGGGTGCCCCATATCAACCATTTTTGCTGCCATCTTGCGTGCATGACCCGGATGAACCCTGTCATCCTTGGTTGAGGTTATAAAGAGAGGCTGCGGATATTTCACATCCTTACTTACATTCTGATAGGGCGAGTATTTGCTGATAAATGCCCAGTCTTCAGGAACATCAGGGTTGCCATATTCATCCATCCAGCTTGCACCCGCAAGCAGCTTGTTGTACCTGTTCATATCAAGCAGCGGAGCGCCGACAACAACCGCATTCCAGAGATCGGGCCTCTGCGTCAGTGCCACTCCTGCAAGCAGGCCTCCGTTGCTCCAGCCATACGCACCCATGTGTGCAGGGGTGGTTATGTTGCGCTTGATAAGATCCTCTGCCACCGCAAAGAAATCATCATAGGCATTCTGCCTCTTTTCCCTCAGGGCTGACTTGTGCCATTCAGGGCCGAACTCACCTCCGCCACGGATGTTGGCAATCACATAAACACCTCCCTTTTCAATCCAGCCTATGCCGGTGGTGGCGCTGTAACCCGGACGTGTGGCGCTGTTGAAACCGCCGTAACCGTAAACCAGGGTGGGGTTGGTGCCGTCATAGGCCATGTCTGCAGGGTAAACAATGAAGTAGGGAATCATTGTGCCGTCTTTTGATGCAACTTCATACTGGTCTACCTTGATTCCTTCAGCATTGAAGTAGTCTTTTTGCTTTCTGATCGGCTTTATCTCCTTTCCGTCACCGTGGTAAAGTGTTGTGGGCGTAACCGGGTTGCTGAATGTAAAGAACCAGTCGTTCGACAGATCATCCGAACCCGCAAGCCCCACAGTTCCAATACCGGGTACAGGTACTTCCTCAAATGACCACTTCCCGTCAGCCGGACGGATTATCTTCAGTCTGCCCTGGACATTCTCCATGGTGGAAATCACCATGAAATCACGGGTGGTCATCAGCCCGCTGAGGCTCTCCCTTTCACCCGGGACATAAATCGTTTTAACAAGTGAAGTGCCTGCCAGGAAGGAGGGAAGATCAAAACTGACAAGCGTCCCCGTTTTGAAGGTCTCGCCGCTGACGCTCCAGTCTGACTGAAGGTAAAGCAGGAGCTGATCCTTGAACATTCCTCTTGTTTCAACATCCTTCGGGATGTCGATTTTCTTAAGTCCCTCAGGGGTCAGGAGATACATGGTTGATTCATAAAACCCGATGCTTTCATTCAGCGTGACATACCGTTTCCCGTTCACTTCGCTGCTGTTTACAAATATCCCCATATTTGTGGTATCAGTCTGGTGTACGGTGGCAGCGTTTGCCGGATCCTCGCCTCTCTTCCATATTTTCGCCACAGCGGGATAGCCTGATGATGTCATGGTGCCAGGCCCGTAATTGGTGGCAACAAGTATGTGATCTTTGTCAATCCATGCCGCGCTGCCCTTGCTCTCGGGCACGGTGAATCCGCCTTCGACAAACTTCTTCTCCACCGCATCAAATTCCCGGATGACACTCTCATCCTTGCCGCCGTCAGAAATATACAGCAGGCAATAGCGGTTTTCCGGGGCAAGCCATGATGCCCCTCCAAAGACCCATTTCTTCCCATCTTCAGCTGACAGGGCGTCAAGGTCAAGAACAGGCTCCCATTCATTTTTGCCGGCGAGGTAATCCTTCTTCGTCATCCTCCTCCAGAGGCCTCTTTCGTTCTTTTCATCCTGCCACAGGTTATAGCTCATCTCCCCGGTAATATCCGGGAAAATGATCCTGTCCCTGTCATTGAATACCTCAAGGTACCTGTCACGTAGTTCTGTGTAAACCGGCTGCGTGGTCAGGACTTCATCGGAAAGCCTGTTCTGCTCGCGTGCCCAGGCAAGAGATTTCTCACTCTCAACCTCCTCGAGCCAGAGATATTGATCGGTCCCTTCGATATTTTTATTTTTCTTATCCCCGCACCCGGGTAAAATCAGTAAAAGCATAATTAATGCAATCAGGTTACTTGACTTTTTCATCTTTTGAATATTTACGACTTCTTATCATTATATTGATTATTGCAGCAATTATCAGCACCTCGCCGGCTATAAAGAGCTTCCACCTGTAGTGTTCGGGTATGTAGGCAGTTACCATAGCTAAGAATCTTTCTCCGGCTTCCGGCGAACCTTTGGCTCCGGGTGCCCCGCTCTCATACAGCATACGTGTGTAGTCAGCGAGGTAGGTATAGAGAATTACAAACGCCCCGCCATAAATCAGAACCCAGTCAGACACGCCAGGCCTTATGTAATGGCCCCTTTCCTGCCTGCCGATGAAGAGCAGCGCCATCATGATCATCGTGAGTGAGTTGATCACCGGCGCCAGCACCGGTCCCAGCCATGAAACCGGTATGAGGAAGAGAAGATCCCAGGTGAAGAGCGATGCAGGCCAGCCGGTCAGCAGCCACAGAGACACATAATAGACAATATCCCATATCCCGAAGGCAAAGAGGGCGTAAAACAGCCTCTGCAGACTGTTCCTGCCCGCAATAATACCAACCGCAGCCAGCATCACCAGGGTGGCAATCTCCCTGATCCACTCAGCTTTAACCAGATCAGCAGACATGAGCCTCAGCGGGAATTCAAACCCGTCAGGGTAGTAGAGCTCACGGAGGTAAATAACAACTATCCCCTCCAGGAATCCCATTGCCACAGCAAAAATGGCAAGCCATAGAAAACGGCTTTTCCATCCGGGCTGATAGTCCTTCATATTTTTAAGTTTTGATACATCAGGTTACAAAATATAAGGGATAACTGCCTTCCTCTCTTCCGGGTAATCGGTGAAGTGGCCCCTGTACCACCGGTGGTGGGAAAGGGCCCTTGGTACAAGGTTGCAGAACGTCCAAATGAAAAATGACAGCGCGGGCATCGACCAGCAGAGAAGTGCATAACCGCACCATTCCATTATCTCACCAAAGAAATTGGGGCAGGAAACCTTTTCAAACAGTCCACCGCGCGGTATTACGTATCCCTCACCGTTCATTTTCTTTCGGAGGTGTATAAGCTTCTCATCAGAACTCATGTTAATGGCCATCCCTGCTAAAAATATCAACAGGCCGGCAATGAACCTCGGATCGGCCAGCCAGGCTTCAGTATAGTGTGTCTGCAGGTTGCCTGCAAAATATCCGAGGAAACCGGCATTGACAAAATTAAAAACGACCGCCATGAGAGCAACAAGCAGTGGCATCTCCTTGCCATTTGTCCTGATCCTCAGCGGATAAATAATTGCTCGGTTTGCATAATGTGCCAGGTAAAGCCCGGTGATAATCCATACAGTCACACTTTTGGGTCCGCTGCCGGTGATGACCAGAAACAGGTAAATTACCGGTCCGGGGATCTCCATCAGGAACCATCCGAGCCTGTCAGGAATTGTCACACCCCAGGTCCTCTTCGAGTGCCTGCCATAAGGTGCAGTGACAAACAGCAGGACAATGAAGATGATGACTGCAACAGAAATCCAGATCCAGACAAGCAGACCAAAAAGAGTTTTTTCCATAATTCAAAAATGCCGTGCCGGCAGAATATGCCTCCGGATGCATTTCCCGCGGTTAACGTGTTGTAAAAATAACATTCATTTCAACATCATGGCTTATCCTGTGCATTTGCCATTGTCATAATTTTAAATATTGAGTAATTTGGCCTTCGGCGCTGCCCTGGCATTCCGCAGCATGAATAATACCTGCTACCTATGATCTCTCTTCCCAGACAGTTGATTTCGGCAGTGTTGATAGGCACCTGCCTGGTCTTGTCAGGCCAGTACAAGGTTGGCAATGCAGTAGTTGAACTGAGAGACACTGTCCGGGGGAACAGAATGGTTACTGCAAATCTGTGGTATCCGGTTGTACCTGAGGAACAGCCTGTTGCAAAAGGAGAGGTGCGAACTGAAAAATTTCCCGTGATCTGCTTTGCTCACGGATACCTGCATCCGGGTGATCAGTATGGTAACCTCGTGGATATACTTGTGCCTGCAGGCTATATAATGCTCAGCCTTACCACCTTTGAAGGGTTTTTACCTTCGCACAGGGGATATGCGGAGGAGCTCAGGTTCCTGGCGGGTGCAGTCAAAGGTCTTGGCTGTGATACCCGTTCACCTCTTTTTGGCATTGCAGATACTCTCATCTGCCTCATGGGGCACAGCATGGGAGGAGGAGCATCCTTCATCGCCGCCGACGGCAACAATGACGTGGATGCCGTGGTGGCCCTTACTCCCTGGGAAATCCGACCTTCAGCCATCGAAGCAGCCGGCAGGGTAAGAGTCCCGACACTTATCTTTTCGGGCACCAGCGATTGCATAACGTCACCTGAAAAGAACCATATGCCAATGTATGGACGGTCGGCTGCGGCGGACAAAACCTTTATTTCAATAATCAACGGGTCACATTGCGGGATGGGAGACAACCGCAAATGCTTCACGGCTGAGCGACTGGCAGGCTGCAAAAACGGACTGGATACGGAAGTGCAGACGGTAATCCTGGAGAGGTACCTGATACCCTGGCTTAACTGTATCCTGAAAGGCGACAGGGAAGAGGGACTCATTTTCAACTGTACACTGGCCACTGATCATGCTGTTACATGGCTGCGCTCGCGGCCGCTGCCGGAACCGGATTGACCAGCACGGCCCGGTAAGCGCATCCACGGTTGCTGCCGGAACCGGATAAACCAGCATGGCCCGGTAAGCGCATCCACGGTTGCTGCCGGAAGAGGAAGACCAGTCTTTTACCCTGCACGCAAAACAGGTAAACCTGCTGAAAACATACTTTTGTTTTATATATTTTTGTTTGAAATACCTGTCTTAAATGAAAACTGAGTCTGTAATCCATTCCAATCTGACCCGGGTAGTTGTCATCTTCCTGGCCGTTATCTGTGCTCCAGGATGTTCCGGAGATAAGGCAGCAGGCGATCGTGCCGCAAATATGTCTGGCAACACTTCCGAGACGTCACCTGATCAGAAGGTTATTCTCTACGGCGAACTTATGCATGAGGTCAACAGTTTCTCTCCGGTAATCACCACCGAAGTCAATTTCAAGGCTGACCACCTCTTCTACGGTGAGGATGTCCCTGCTTCAGCCATTGAAGAAGGCAAACAGCTGGCAGGATTCCTTTCCGCGGTTGAAAAAACCGGAAAGGGAAGGATCAATGCTGTTCCTATAGTGCAGGCCAAATCAATGTCGGGCGGACCGGTCGACAGCCTCTTTTATGCAAAAATCAAAAACACAATGCTGGAGGGTGTACGCAGCCAGCCACGTGTTGACGGCATCTACCTCTCACTGCATGGCGCCATGGGTGTTCAGGGGATGTTTGACCCTGAGGGTGATCTGATCCTTGCACTACGTGAAGCCGTGGGCCCCGGTGTGCCGATAGCTGTTTCATTTGACCTCCACGCCAACGTCACCCGGCGCAGGGCCGAAAATGCCAATATCATTGTTGGTTACCATACAAACCCCCACCGTGATCATTTCAAAACCGCTTTCAGGGCCGGAGACCTGCTCATCCGCACCGTCCTTGGCGAAATAAAGCCGGTTATGGTAGTCAACAAGATGAAACTGCTCAAGGGAGGCGGGATGAATGTAGACTTCCTTCCTCCGTTCAGGAAAATATTCTCTTCAATGAAGAAGATGGAGAAGCAACCGGATGTCCTCTCTGTGTCATTCTTCCCGGTACACATCTGGATTGATGAGCCCGAGCTGGGTTACAGCACCGTAGCCATTACCGACGGCAAGAAAGATCTTGCGCAGGAGCTGGCAGACAGTATTTCCGATATGGCATGGGCAGTCCGTGATGTACCCCAGCCTGCCGGCAACAGTCCCGGGGAGGCAGTGGCAATAGCACGCGACAAAAAGATTGCCCGCGCTCTGGGTACAGTAGTTTTCTGCGATGTGGCCGACGCACCTTCTGCAGGAACTCCGGGCGAAAGCACATGGATACTGAAAGCACTGACAGAAAAGGGAAGTGACCTTGTTTCATATGTCTCGGTGCGCGACGCCGTGGCGGCCGGCGAGGTATGGCAATACAATATTGGTGACGAGATTACTATTTCCGTTGGAGGTAAACTTGATACAGTTTACGACAAGCCTTTCATATTTAGCGGTGTGGTTGACTCAAAACAGGAGACCTCGTATGGCAAAACGGTCATTTTGAAACATGACGGCGTACATCTGATACTTTCCGAATTGCCGATGGCACTTAAAGAACCGTCTGATTTCAAAGATCTCGGGCTCTCAGTCTGGAAAGCGGATATCGTTGCCGTCAAAAACCTGTTTCCGTTCAGGTATAATTTTCTGTTGTATAACAGGAAGACTATCAACGTCATGTCTCCGGGATTCAGCAGTATCGATCCATTTGCACTGAAATATGTGAATATCCCCAGGCCAATTTACCCGCTTGATAAAGTTGACAGCTGGAGATAGAAGTCTGGCTTTCCTTCAAACATAACCACAATCTATAAAAATCAGATCAGATGAAAAAGCTTACAGGCCTTTTACTCCTGCTGCTGGCTGCAGGAGCAACATTTGCACAAAACAAAACAGAATGCCCCCAATGGAGAATATCCGGGATTAACCAGCTTTGCCTACCGTTCTTTGCTGACCAGCCATCAGTTGACGGTAAAAAGTTTGATACGGCAGCCCTCCTCGAAAATGTGCAGGCTGTTGATACCGACATGAAATCATGGCAGGTTTTCAGCCTTGAAGGCGATAGCATTATCACTCCAGTCAACGGTGAGAACCAGCTGGTAAGGATGGCAGGTTTTATCAGCAGCGACCGGTGGACAAAAGCCTCGGTAAATATTTCGACCAATGCGGCCTTCGAACTCAGCCTCGATGGCAAAAAGGTGAAATCACAGGGCAAGGCCGCGGACCGGCCGGTCAAGATTGATATTACTCTGGGAACAGGCATTCACGAACTGAGCCTGAAGCTCATCAGCACGGAAAAAGCACTCAAACTCTCCGCTGACGTATCAGCAGCAAATGATTCGGCAGTACTGGCATGGAGTACAAACCCCGGCCGGACACTTACAATCAACGATATCCTTGAAGGGGTAAGCATATCTGGTGCAAAGATTTCGCCCTCAGGCAAATATCTCCTCATTCAGACATCACAGGTTCTTCCGGGGAGCGGGAAACCACAAAGCTCATTCATTGTATATGATATGGAGCTGGGCAGAAACCTGTTCGCTCTTAGGAACAATGCACTCCGTGCCGAATGGATGCCAAAGGATGACCGCTTTTACTACCAGGTTGACAGAGAGGGGACGAGCGATGTGATCATCTATGACATGAAGACCGGAACGGAGATCGTTGCCGCATCCGGGCTGAAATCGCCCGGCCGGATAGTCTGGTCGCCGGCGGAAGATTATTTTATATACTCACGAAATGAGGAAGCTGAGAAAACAGGCGATCTGAGACGGATTTTTGATAATGAGGACCGCATTCCCGGTAACCGCAACCGAAGCTATTTGTATATATATAACCTCAGCACTGACCTGTCACAACCACTTACTGCCGGTTCACAATCAGCCATGCTGCACGCAATCAGCCCCGACAGCAGACGGATTCTCTTCTCCGTTTCACGGCAGGACTACAGCGAGGTTCCTTTTACGAAACAAACACTCTATGAGCTGGAAATAAGTACTATGCGCCTCGATACTATTTGGAAGGACAAGTTGTATGGCGGTTCATGCCAGTACTCGCCTGATGGAACACAGCTGCTCGTGTCAGGCGGTCCTGAGACTTTCGGCAGCCTGGGGGTGAAGGTGGGCGACAACCGGATCCCAAACAGCTACGACACACAGCTTTTCCTGTTTGACCTGAAGACAAAAAAGGCCGAGCCTCTCACCCGCAATTTTGATCCGTCAGCCGGAATGGCACGATGGGCCGCTGATGGCAAAATTTACCTGACAGCTACCGAGCGAGATTATGTGAATCTTTACAGACTTGACCCGAAAAGGCGGAGCTTTACCAGGATCGATGTACCTGTGGAGGTGATCACTTCCGTTGATTATGCGGAAAACAGGAACGTTGCTGTGCTCTGGGGTACAAGCATAAGCGCACCAGATAAACTATTTTCAATTGACCTGACAACCGGGAAATCATCTTTGCTCTCTGACCCTGGCGCAGACCGGTTGGCAGATGTGTTGTCCGGACGTACGGAAGAATGGAATTTCAAAAACTCAAGGGGGACAACCATTTATGGAAGGGTATACTACCCGGTGAATTATGACCCGTCAAAAAAGTACCCGCTGATTGTAAACTTCTATGGCGGGACAACTCCCACCGACAGGTCTTTCGGGGGCCGATATCCTAAAGGTGTTTGGGCTGCAGAAGGATACATGGTATATGTATTGCAACCCGCCGGATCAACTGGGTTCGGGCAGGATTTCTCAGCCCTGCATGTAAATGGCTGGGGACGCGAGGCAATTGATGATATAATCGAGGGTACAAAAAAGTTCCTGGCAGCGTTCCCGTCTGCCGATGCTGCCAATGTCGGATGCATCGGCGCATCATACGGAGGATTCACTACAATGATGCTGCAGACCCGTACTGATATCTTCCGGACTGCAATTGCCCATGCCGGCATCA
>DAIDJT010000016.1:14468-17944 GCA_027451265.1 Bacteroidales bacterium
ATCAGTGATATTTCAAGCTACTGGGGTGAGGGATACTGGGGCTATTCATACAGCTCGGGTGCAACCAGGGGGAGCTATCCCTGGAACAGGAAGGATATATACGTGGATAACAGCCCGCTGTTCAACGCTGACAAATTCAGTAACTCAATACTGTTGCTGCACGGAACGGCTGATACGAATGTGCCGGTAGGTGAGAGCCTCCAGTATTATGCAGCCCTGAAAATCCTGGGAAAAGATGTGGAGATGGTTCTGGTAAATGGCGAAAACCATCATATCCTCGATTACAAAAAGAGGATTGAATGGCATAATACAATCATGTCGTGGTTTGACATGAAACTGAAGAACCAGCCACAGCACTGGAACGAGATGTACCCTGACAAGAATCTCTGATTGGGGTGACCGGTGGCACTGCCGGCGGGTGTCCCATCTCGCTGCCGGCAATGGTGACCGGTGGCGCTGCCGATCCGGGTATCCACCGGCGCAGCCGGCCCGGGCTGCACCCCGGCCGGCAATGACCTGTTCAGGACTCCGCCGGAAGCGCCCGGTACCCTGCCATATCTTATGAAGTGTCACAGGATGAAGGGAATGAGTTTCTTCGTCCCTTTCATGTATTCACTGTACTTTTCCCCGAAATAGGAGAGACACTCCTTCTCATCACGGCCTGCTGTCAGCCAGAGCAGCCATGAAGCGAGCAGTGCAACCGGAAAGGTGTACCACATCGGTTGCTTGAGCCATATGCCCCACGTCAGTAACAGGAGCGATGAGTACATCGGATGCCTGATGTACCTGTAAATCCCTGAAGTGATAAGCTCTGTTGTCTTCTCGAACCTGAACAGCTTCTCATCAACGCGTACCACACCCGGCTTTCTGGCCTTTCTTAACCTTAAAACAGACTCAATTACAAACCACAGTGAGATACAAAGAAGTATCCACGAAATGATCTGCCTCACTGAGTATGGCTCTTTGAACCATTTAGTGTAGTTCAAAACCAACAGAACAATTATGCACTCCCAGCTGAAAAACCTTGTGAATCCGTGGCTTCGCTGCTCAAACAGGCTCTGCTTTGAGAAAAAGATCACCGGCAGGCTCAGGGCAATGAAAAGAATTACTTTATCCATTTCAGGTCACTGTCAAATTTGTATGTGATCCCTTTTTCCGTCTTCATTGAATTGAAATTTCCGCTATAAGAGAGGTTCAGGGGCACTCCGGAAAGCGACTTCACCATTATCTTCTCAGCAACTCCGCCGCGCCATTTAATCGCAACCTCGAAATTACCCCTGGCCTTCAGTCCTGAAACCTCTCCGTCAGGCCATGCTGCGGGCAGAGCCGGAAGTATCTGTACTACACCGTTCTGGCTCTGGAGAAGCATCTCTGATAAACCGGCCGTTCCCCCGAAGTTGCCGTCTATCTGGAATGGCGGATGGTTGTCAAAGAGATTCGGGAGGGTTGACTTTTCAAGCAGCAGCCTGAGATGCCTGTATGCCTCATCGCCGTCAAGGAGCCGTGCATAGAAGTTGATTATCCATGCCCTGCTCCAGCCGGTATGCCCGCCACCGTTCTCAAGGCGCCTCTCAAGCGTCTTCCGCGCGGCAGCATACAGCTCAGCTGTTTCAGGTGTTATCCGGGTGCCGGGATGAAGCGCAAACAGATGTGACATATGCCTGTGCCCCGGTTCCGCCTCCGCATATTCCTCAATCCACTCCATGATGGTGCCGTTTGAAGCCACCCTGTCGGGAGGCACCCTGTCAAGGATCAACTGAAGAGAGTCGGCCCACTCCCGGTCAACACCAAGAATTGCAGCAGCCTTCCGGCAGTTTCCCAGAACCTCGCGGATGATCTGGTTGTCCATCGAAGGTGCATACGTAAGCTTGAATTCCTTCCCTGATACCGGGTCAATGTAGCTGTTTTCCGGGGAGTAGGATGGGACTGTAACAAGCCGGCCCTCCTTGTCAGCTACTAGGAATGTTCTGATGAATTCCGCGGAACCCTTCATTATTGGATAAGCATTTTCACGCAGATATGCAGTATCATTTGTAAACTCATAGTGTTCCCACAGGGGCAGTGTCATCCATGCGCCGCCAAGGGGAAACATTCCCCAGTAAACCCCGTCAAGCACTGCCGTCTTGCCGAAGACATCGGTGGTGTGATGCAACGTCCACCCCTTCGCACCATAGGTCTCCTTCGCAGTTACACTTCCCGGGCCGGTAAGCTTCTCCATGAAGCTGATCACCGGCTCAACGGTCTCAGTCAGGTTGCACACCTCGGCCGGCCAGTAGTTCATCTGAAGGTTTATGTTTGTATGGTAATCTGAGTTCCATGGTGCTGCAATATCCTTGTTCCAGATACCCTGCAGATTGGCAGGCAGTTGCGCCGGGTGGCGCGAAGAACCCATCAGCAGGTACCGTCCGTACTGAAAATACGTGGCAATGAGTCCCGGATCTTCACCGCCGGCCTGGAACCTCCTGAGCCGTTCATCGGTCGGAAGCTCTTCCATGGCCGGATCACCCCCGAGTGAAAGCTTTACCCTGTCAAATATCGAGGAATGTTCCGCAATGTGCTCCTTTCTGATATTCGTAAATGACTTCCAGGAGGCTTTGCTTATTGCATCAGTACAGCTCTTGCGCGGATCGATGGTTCTGTCAAAGTTTAGCAGGTCAATGTTATAGTCGGTACGACCGTTGAAGAAAAGGGTCATCTCCTTTCCACCCGTATAGTTAAGGCTGTTTTCGCCTGCCTTCAGCTCACCGCCACAGCTCATTACAATAAGCGAGGCAAAAAACTTCATATGTTCTCCGCCGGGACCTCTTTCCGGGTCTTCAGGGTCAATGATCTGACCCTCCATGTCAATCCTGTTTTCGGAGACTGTTATAACCGCATCCTTCGGCCTATCCATCATAATGTCCATATCAAGCCCGCCCTCATCTGCTGACCGCATTGTGATTACCATCAGGTCTTCGCCTGCCGGCACGTAAACCTCATAATAGATCCTGTCACCGTTCCTTTTGAAGCTTACCGAGGCAATCCCGGTTGCAAGATCCAGTTCACGGCGGTAGTCAGTGACGGCAGTTGTGTCTGCAAATCTGAAAAATATGTCACCAAGTGTCTGGTATGACCATGTTTTCCCCGGTATGCCGGCCAGGTATTTCTCTGAAAGCTCATAGGCTTCAGGGATCTTTCCTTCAAGTATCAGCTCCCTGATCTTCGGCAGGTTTGCCAGTGCACCTTGATTGTTGTTGGGCACATTCACCCCGCCCCAGAGCGACTCCTCATTCACCTGCAGCTGCTCAGCCGACGGGTCACCGAAGAGCATGCCGCCGAGGCGCCCGTTGCCCACGGGAAGGGCCTGAGTCCACTCAGTGGCAGGCCGGTCATACCATAATACATACGCATCTGATGACCAGGGATCGGAATTGCACCCGGAGAACAAAACAATTGAAAAGAGCGGCAGAAATTTAAAGAGCTTCATCAGGATTATG
>DAIDJT010000017.1 GCA_027451265.1 Bacteroidales bacterium
GAGGAACATCATGATTATCTTGGAATTGATATAGCTGAACCAGCTGAGGTTGAGAAATGACTCCCGCTTAAGGATCTTCCGGTCCCTGACTATCTCCTCGGCACTCAGGATCAGACCCATGAAGAATGCCGTAATGACGCACATGAACATATATGCCGGAAGGTTTTCATTGTCACTCAGCCTGTAAGCCTGGCCTGAGACGTTCCTCGTAAAGAATGAAAGCAAAATGGCAAGTAACGGGGCTCCCATAAGGGCGATGAGCATATATTGCCTGTCTGAGATCTTTGAAAGGAGATCTCTTTTGAAAAACAGCAATGCCTGTTTCGTCAGTCCGGGTATTGAATAGTTGCTTCCGGGCAAAGGTTCTTTGACAATCACTCTGTCAGACTCCTTTTTACCTTTCTCCAGCATGAAGTTTTCGGCCCATTCACCCGGAGAGATTCTTCTTACGGGGGTTGGCTTGCCGAACTCATTGACCACCCTGGTCTCTATTATCCGGAGAAGCTGGTCAGTGTCTACATGGCCGCAGGTGATGCACTGATCTTCAAATGGATTGGCAAGGCTGGCCCTTTTTCTGAACCAGACTACAGTCTCTGTGGGATTACCGTGAAAAACAAGATAACCTCCCTTATCCAGTATCATAATCCGGTCAAACATCTTGTAGATATCTGACCCGGGCTGATGGATGGTGGCAATAACAAGCCTGCCCCTGTATGCCTGTTCCTTCAGCATGTTCATGACAGTCTCGGCATCAACCGATGATAGTCCTGATGTGGGTTCGTCCACAAACAGAATGGTCGGCTCACGAATCAGTTCGAGAGCAATATTCAGTCTTTTGCGCTGGCCGCCACTGATGATCTTGTTGACCGGGCTGCCAACCTTCAGGTTCCTGACGGAGTACAGGTCCAGGTCAGCGAGTATCCTGTTTACTTCTTCGCATATTCTTTCCTTTCCCAGGGTGTTCAGGCACATCCGGGCATTATAGTAAAGGTTCTGGAATACAGTAAGATCCTCAAACAGCAGATCATCCTGAGGAACGAACCCGATTACACCCCTGAGATGCTCTTTGCCCCCGGGTGTGTTAAGGTCATATCCGTTTATGAAGACATTGCCTGAATCTGGCATGGCAATCCCGCTCAGGATATTCAACAGGGTTGATTTGCCCACACCGCTGCCTCCCATAATACCTACCAGCTTCCCTGACTCTTCATGGACAGACAGCTTCTGAATGCCGTTTTCACTGTCTTTGAATCTGAGGCTGATATCACGGGCATCAAGAGAGATCTTCAGTTTGAAGGATTCTCCGACAAAGACCTCTTCCACGTCGTTGTAATAAACCGGGTTGATACCGGCTCCCCTGACAGATGATCCGTGTTCAAATACGTATGTCTGCCCGGTGAAAATGACCTGTCCGTTGAGGAGAAGGTTTTCCCTGCCTTCATAACGCATCAGGAGGGTGTTGGTAGTGGCAATATTGAGGAACAGGAGCCTGTCCCTCAGATTCTCGTTATAAAGGTGTTTAATTCCCTGGCTGTCACCGGCAGTGTCGCTGGTGATCACCAGCAGCTTCTCCTTCCGGAGGCCTCCGTCACCCGGTTTGAGGATGAATGCCAGCATGTCGCGGTACTCGCTGGTATCCACGTTAAAGGCCGTGGCTACTGTTTCGAGAAATTCCAATTCCCTGCCGGGGGTCCCGGTGCTGAAGGAGATGAAATCCATCAGCTGAACCAGCACATATATCTTCTGTTTCTGCTGCAGTTCCTCGTTTATCTTCTCACAAATGGCCAGTATCCGCATTGCCGTAAGTGAAGTCCGTTTCCTGTCACGGATGCTGTCTTTTGATAATACATCAGGGTGGTAAAGTTTAATATATTCGTCGAACATGGTCATATACCTCAATACCTGCTCATTGCTCAGGTGTTTTGCCAGGAAAAGCCTGACAATTTCCCTGCCCCTGCCTGATATCTCAGCATCATCATGGACATCGCTTATCAGCGCGAACAGCTGAATCAGAGCCTTCAGAATAGGTTCACTCATCCCGGTTGATTTATTTTATAAACCGCCGCTTCTTTTAGTGTGGCTCTCCCCCCTTCAAATCCGTCCAGAATCTTATCTTTGTTCAAGATATTCAAGTTACTAATAAAAAAATACATGAAAGGGGAAATTCAGATTAAACCTGTTGCCATGCCTGGCAAGTCTGCGGGTCCTGACTTTTTCCTATGACCTAAGGAGGAGCTCCGATGGACAAGCTGATTCTCAGCCCCACAATTTTCACACCCGGTGTCATTCTTGATCACGAGGAGCATTATCTTGAGATCTCCGGAGAGTCAAGGCCAAATGATGTGCGGGAGTTCTTCGGACCGATCATTCAGTGGATGAATGATTACAGCGAGTCGCTTCAGAGATCAGGCAACATCAGAAATCCCTTTGTCTCGCATTTTAACTTCAATTACTTCAATTCTGCCTCTGCAAAGTGCATTCTGGATATCTGCAAGATACTTGCCAGGATAAAGTCAGAGGGCACAGATATCTCAGTGAAATGGTATTATGTCAGGGGTGATGATGACATGATGGAAACCGGCAGGGAGATGGGAATGATTGTAAACCTGCCCTTCGAACTGGTAGAACTTTAAAATCTATGACTGCAAACGGAGGACCAGCTGACCCGGCCTGGTTCAATGAGCAACTTGCCACATTGGTCTCGGCCAGCCTTCACAGGCATTTCGCAAGGGTAACCAGGTTATCCGGGGGCATGGCCCCTTTGGGAAAGACCCGGCATGATCACTCAAAACCCGGAAAAGAGTTCTGGTCAGCCTATTCTGCAGGAATTCCTTCAAAATACAATGCACTGGGCCTCCTTATAAGGCCTTTCGGGGAATTTTGCCGGACGTGCATCATTACCGAAGAGGAAATAGATGCTCTTGCATCGATGGATCTTGACAGGTTCGCCGGTAAGTCCGGCGCCACGGAGCAGAGAGATTTCTTTCGCACTCTGAATTACCTGATCCCGGCCTGCCTGAAGGAGGCTGGCTGCGAGATAGTGAGAGAGGAGGAGACAGAAGGTGTTACAATCGCACTGGCAGGAAAGATAGCCCGGGCAATTCATGCAGCCTATCTGCGTGAAATAAACAGGCAGGCTTCCGGAAAGTCCGGGAGAAAAGTCAAAAGGATTGCAGAGTTTGATGATCTGCCTGACGAGATACGTGAATCAAACATAAGCCATGCTCTCCATATACCCACCAAACTGCTTGCCATAGGTTACAGGATACGGCCTGTCAGGAAGGGTTACAAGGCAAAGGTTCTTCATCTTGACGACGACGAAGTTGAGACTATGGCCAGGGTGGAACATCTCAGGTGGAGCTGGGAGAAGAGGCTCAGCGGCTGGACCTATGGCAGGGCAAGAGATGAACGTCATAAAAGGCATCCGAACCTGGTGCCTTACGAGGAACTGACCGGGGATGAGAAGGAAAAGGATCGTGAGCTGGTGCGATTGGTGCCCGGTATACTCCGTGATATAAGATTTGAAGCATACCCGGTCTCATCAGAACATACAGCCAGGCTGGCATATGCCCTTAAACCCCGGAGCAGCATTCATAAGCTTCTGCTGGGCACAAATGACCTGAGCGCAGAGATAAGCCTCCTGGCCGGGAATTCACCCGGAATCATTGAGAAACTGAAGTCAATTGATGACAGGATAAGGCTCACGATAAGTGAGGTGGAGGGTAGCTACAACTATGCCAGGTACATACAGGATGCGTTTCTGCCAGGTGACCTTGATATCAGGGAATGTTTCACCGACAGTTTTGTTCTCTTTGAGCCAAGGGATATTGTGAGCGGTGATTTCTACCTTTTCAGCAGGCAGGAGGGCAGGGTAACATTTGGCCTGGCTGATTGTACCGGGCATGGCATACCGGCAGCACTGATAAGCACAATCGGTTACGGAATCCTTGACCAGGCAGTGAATATCCTGAAGATTGACGATCCCTCCGAAGCACTTGTCAATCTATACACCGGCATTCACAGGTTCCTGCGGAAAGATGACCGGGAATCAGGCATATCGGATGATATGACCATTGTGCTGTGCAGGTTTGACCCGGTTTCACTGAGGCTGTACTATGCCGGTGCCGGCAATGCAATTTATCATGTCACTGACGGAAAGATCTCGGAAAATCTTGCAGGAAGGCTCTCCGGGAGTCAGTTCCGGAATGGCAGCTATGGCTTTACGACCAGAAATCTTCAGCTGAACACGCATGACATACTGTATATTTGTTCTGACGGGTTTGCAGACCAGCTTGGAGGCGTTGGTCACCGGCGGTATGGCTGGACCAGGCTTTGTGATTACCTGCTGGAAATAAGCAGGCTCCCCATGGCCGAGCAGGGTGATATGCTGTATGAGGAACTTGAACAATGGCGGGGCGAGAAGGATGAAGACCAGACAGACGATATTACCGTCATTGGAATCAGGGTGTGACAGTTTTTAGTACGGGCACATAGGTGACCAAACCGGACATGACTCGCACCATTTACTTTATTTGACATGGCCTGTTTGGTTTCCTAACTTTGATAAAATGAATTTTTTATATGGCCAGCCTTGTCCCGGGATATGATTATGACATCTTCATCAGCTACCGGCAGAAAGATAACAGATATGACGGCTGGGTTACTGAATTCGTAGAACATCTGAAAAGTGAGCTGGAAGCCACTTTCAAGGAAGAGATCACTGTTTACTTCGATCTGAACCCTCATGACGGACTGCTCGATGCGCATGATGTTGATGAATCACTTAAGGAAAAGCTGAAATGCCTCATCTTTGTTCCGGTCATATCACGAACCTACTGTGACCCTAAATCATTCGCATGGGAGCATGAGTTCAGGGCCTTCGTGGAGATGGCTTCCAATGACAGGTTCGGACTGAAGGTGAAACTCCCTGCCGGGAATGTGGCATCCAGGGTCCTGCCCGTGCAGATCCATGAGCTTAAGGCTGATGACAGGTCTCTCGTTGAAGAGATCCTGGGAGGATTTCTCAGGCCGATAGAATTTGTTTACTCCGAACCGGGAGTCAACCGCCCGCTTACACCAGGAGATTCGGCGGAAAAGAATCTTCATAAAATCAGCTACCGCAACCAGATCAACAAGGTTGCCAATGCGATAGATGAAGTTATCTCGGGCATTGTCAGGGCCGCGGCGTCATTGCCGGCAGACCAGCCAGCCCGAAGCGACTCTCCCCCTCAAATAGCGGCAGACAGGGTCAGCAGATCTGATATTCCCGTTGCCGGGAAGAAAAGGATGGCAATCGCATCAGGCTCCCTGGTAATTGTCCTTGCACTGATCTCCCTGTATCTTTTCTCAGGAGGAAGTTCTTTGCCTTTCTCCAAACGCGACTGGATACTGATATCGGATTTCGAGAACAATACCGGCAATCCTGTTTTTGATAAATCGCTTTACACAGCTTTTTCTATCTCCGCAGGCCAGTCGAGGTATGCCAATGTTTTCACCAGGTCAAGGATGATCGAGGCGATGTCAAGGATGAAGATGGCAGGCCAGAAAAATATCGATGAGAATACCGGAAGGGAGATTGCCCTCCGTGAAGGGATCGGCCTTCTGATTGTGCCAGGTATAAGTGAAGCAGGGAACCAGTATGCCATCACGGCAAGAATCATTGAAACGAAAACGGGTAATCCCCTGAAATCAGAGATCCTTTATGCCAGGACCGAAAAGGAGATTCTACCTGTGATTGACAGATTATGCAGAAGGATCCGCAAGGACCTTGGAGAGTCAAGATACGATATTTCCCTTCAGGACAAACCTCTGACAAAGGTGACGACCTCATCCCTTTCAGCCCTGCAACAATATTCGCTGGGCCATGAGAGCCATCTCTTTTCTGATTTCAACAGGGCAAGGGAGTATTACACGAATGCACTCAGGATCGATACGGGATTCGTGGCAGCAAAAGCATCACTGGGGAATATTTTAATTCAGAAATTCAATGATTCTACCGGGAAAGAACTCGTGAAACAGGCAGTCAGGGATGCCGGAAACCTGACTGACAGGGAACGATACAGTATTCTTGCTTTTTATGCTGACAATATTGAACATGATTTCAATAAGGCGGTTGCCAACATGGAAATATTAAAGAGGCTTTATCCGGATGACCCGGTAATTCATAATAATCTCGGATGGTACCATCAGCAGAACGGGCAGTACGAACAGGCTCTGCCGGAATACAAGCAGGCAGTCAGATTAAATCCTCACATGGCCCTGACATATTCCGGCATTCTCTGGATCTACGGAGAGTACATAGGCAATGCTGATTCGGTATTTGTCTGGGCAAATAGAATGATCGCAGACAATCCCGATAACGCATGGGCCTGGTACTATATGGGATCAGCATGGTTTTTCCGTGACAGTATAGCGAAAAGCCTGGAGTGTCATCGAAAGGCCATGGAATTATTGCCGGGTTTTCTGATTAATAACTACCGGCTGGCCCAGATTTACATGGATTCGGGGAGATATGACGAAGCAATTAAGGTCCTTGAAGAAATGTTTATCAGGAATCCTGAAGAGTCCGCAGTATATTATAACCTGGGTTGCTGCTATGAAGCCCTGGGAGACAAGTCTTACGCAAGAGCTTGTTTCCTGAAATTCAGGGAAAGTAATGAACAGAATTGGTTGAAATACTACCCTGCAAATTACGCAACCTATACGTCACTTGCCTCTGTTGCTGCCCGCCTTGACGAGATGGAATTATCGCGCCAGCTGCTGAAGAAAGCAGTTGAACTTGATTCTGCACAATATTTTTCCTTTGCAGAAGTGCTGTGCGTCCAGGGTGAAATCGAAGAAGCCATTGATAATATTGAACTTGCCCTTGAACATGGATACAGGAGTCTTTATGGATTAACAGCCAATCCTGACCTGGCAGCACTGCGGTACGATATCCGTCTTAAAAACCTGCTCGATAAATATTTCAGACCTGATTGACTGCTTCATGGCAGGAGCATGTCACGTTAAGATTCTATAGCATTGGCGATAGCCGGGTTGAAAATATCCTTAGATGAACCGGAACGGATGAATAATTTTGGTTTGCCTTGCGCACTTTCGTAACTTTATAAAGTTGGACGGATAACATGGCCTCACTTATAGCGGGATACGAGTATGATATCTTTATCAGCTACCGCCAGAATGATAACAGGCACGATGGATGGGTTACCCGTTTTGTAGACCATCTTAAGGCTGAACTTGAAGCCACTTTCAAGGAAGATGTCACCGTTTACTTTGATATGAACCCGCATGACGGACTTCTTGATACATATGACGTTGACGCTTCACTGAAGGAAAAGCTGAAATGCCTGATCTTTATTCCTGTCATTTCCCGTACCTATTGTGACCCTAAATCATTTGCATGGGAACATGAGTTCAGGGCCTTTTTCAAATCAGCCGGGGCCGACAGGTTCGGGCTGAAGGTCACCCTGCACAGCGGCAACGTGGCAAGCCGTATATTGCCCGTGCGGATACATGAGCTGGATGATGAAGACAACAAGCTGATTGAGAACGAAACAGGAGGCTTACTCAGGTCTGTCGATTTTGTCTACAGGGAACCCGGAGTCAACAGGCCCCTCACCCCCGATGATGATGAACACAGGAACCTGTCGGGTACCAGGTACCGTAATCAGATCAACAAGACAGCCAATGCTGTCAGGGAGATAATCATTGCCCTGCAGTCAGACTATCATCCGGCACACAGGGAAAAAAGGGCCGCGAAAGAACCGTGGGAAGAACCGGTAAAAACACCAGCCGGATACAGGAAGCGCAAAATCAATGAATTCATAACGCTGAAACATCTCCTTACCTTCCTGATTCCGGTTCTTGTAACTGGCTTACTCCTGCTTGTACTGTCAAGGTTTCCCGGCCGCCACGGTAAACCTGCAGCAATCAATGAAAAATCAATTGCAGTACTTCCATTTGAAATCATAGGATCCGGAAACGGAAATATGTGGCTGGGTGATGCACTGACAGATGAGATTATTTCACAGTTGTGCAAGATTCATGACCTGGAGGTACGGCCCAGGACCTCAGTTATGAGGTACAGGGCAACGACCAAATCAATACCAGATATCGGGCATGAGCTGGGCACAAACTATATTATTGAAGGAAACTGCCAGACATTCGATTCAATTGTCAGGATAACGGTCAAACTCATAAATGCCAGGAAAGACCAGCAGCTATGGAGCAATGTTTTTGAAGGGACGTGGGACAACCTGCATGGCATGCAGACCAATATAGCCATTAAGACTGCAGCCACCCTCCAGGCAGTGCTCACACCCGAAGAAAAAGCACGTATCGAGAAAAACCCTACCGGAAATGCTGGAGCCTATCGTAACTTTCTTAAAGCCAACGTTCTTTCTGATAATGCCATTTATTTCCTGCTCGCGGGCAACAAGTTTGTTGACTCCATAAGCTTTACTGCTGCCATTTCGATGTACGATAAGGCTATTGCCGAGGACCCGGGTTTTGCCCTTGCCTATGCCAGGCGCGCCATCGCACGTTCATGGGGATACTATTCGCGTCAGCTTGATGATACACATGTACTGAAATGCAAGGCTGACGCTGACAGGGCGTTTGCACTTGACAATAACCTGCCTGATGCCCGCATTGCACTGGGATTCTACAACTATTACTGTGTGAGAGATTACCGGGAAGCTCTCTCCCAGTTCAGCCTGGCAGCTGAGATGGACCCTTCAAATTATCAGCCTTCGTTCTATATCGCTATGGTTTACCGCAGACTGGGCGAATGGCAAAAATCACAGGATCTTTTAAGGAAGGTAATCATTGACGAACCCCAGGATGCACTGGTGCTTCTCAATATCGGAACCTCATTTACCTTTATGCACAGCTTCGATACCGCCCTGGTTTATTTCAGAAAAGCAATCAATGTGTTGCCGGAATGGCCCGGACCCTACATCAACGCTATTGATGCCTGCCTGTTGAAAGATGGTAATACAGCAGGGGCTCGGGAAGTGCTTGACTCCCTCGTGGCAAGAACCGGCAACACAGAACATTTTTACAGAATCATCCTTAATATCTACGACGGCAGATACGGTGATGCCCTGAGAGATCTGCAGTCATCAGCCAATGATGACTTCGAGTCTCCCGGCCTGCGGTACCTCCTGAGCGGACTGACCTGCAGCCTGCTTGGTGAGGTTCGGATGACCAGGGCATACTATGACTCTGCCCTGGTAACATACAAGAAGCTTATTCTTGAAAATCCGGAGGACTATTATTCTCACAGTTGTATCGGACTGGCATATGCCGGCCTTGGGAATGCAACCGACGCCGTAATTGCCGGAAAAACCGCAGTACAGCTCTCCGGTGACAGCTACCTCGTAAAACAGGATATGATCGTCAACCTGGCCAAAATATATGCCATGACAGGGAATTATCCCGATGCTATCCGGCAGGTGGAATATCTCTTAACCAATCCCTCATGGTTCTCATTGAACATTATCAGTGTTGATCCATCCTGGAACAAGCTTTCAGAAACCCCTGAATTCAGGAAGATGGCAAAGGAATTAAGCAATTATAATAAACCTCTTTAGTATTAACTTTAAACAATCAAGTCATGACCAGTTTCGATGACAGGGAATTTATCAGGCCCGTTCCAAGACCTTTCCCGATGCACGCTCTGCAGTATTTCACTGCGCAGGATCTTAATGCGGCACAGCGGAAGGCAATAGCGACAATGCTGCTTGAGTATTATCACAAATGCGCTCAGGAAGAGGAAAAACTGATCACAGGGATGATCAGTGTAATAAATAACCTCGAAAGCAAGGTTTGAATCCTTCTCTGAAACCTGTTTTATTGGTTGCCTTCGGCGAAGAAGAAAACCTGGGGGTGGGGTATCTTATGTCCGTGCTGGCACAGGCCGGAATTACCAGCCGGATGATCGATATAAGGTACGACATCGAAGAAATACTGGCGGCCATAAGAAGAGAGAATCCTGTTGTGGTGGGATTCTCGGTGATCTTTGAATCGTGCCTTGATGAGTTCACCCGGCTTGTCAGATACCTGAGAAAGGCTGGAATTGACTGTCACTTTACTGCCGGAGGCCATTATGCCAGCCTTTATCCCGAAGAACTCTTCGGGTTTATCCCTGAACTTGATTCCGTAGTCAGGTTTGAGGGTGAATACACATTCCCTGAGCTGGTAAATTGCCTGGCGACAGCCAATGACTGGAGAGGCCTTAAAAATCTGGCATACCGCGAAAATGGCAGGGTAATCCTGACACCCCTCCGGGAACCTGAGAAGGACCTTGACAATTTTCCATATCCATACAGGAGACCGCTCAGGGAGTATGCGCTGGGCAGGAGATACTCCACCATCCTGTCGGGGAGAGGTTGTGCATATAATTGTTCCTTCTGCAATACGGGGGAGTTCTACAGGCAGGCCGGCGGACCCCTGAAGCGCATCAGGAGACCGGAGGCTGTTGTGGATGAGATGTTACACCTTTATACTGAAAACGGATGCAGGATTTTTCTTTTTCAGGATGACGACAATCCTGTAAAAACTGCCGGTGGCAATTTCTGGATGAAATCGTTCTGCAGCGAACTGGAGCGGACTGGCCTTCTTGACAGGATAATCTGGAAGATGAACTGCAGGCCTGATGAGATTGAGCCCGAGACTTTCTCGATGATGAAAAGGCACGGACTGTTTATGGTATTCATCGGACTTGAGGACGGCACTGATGAAGGGCTGAACCGGCTTAACAAAAAGATGACTGTGGAATCTGCCAGGTATGGTATTGAAGTACTCCGGCAGCTCGGAATAGGGTTTGATTATGGCTATATCCTGTTTCAGCCTGAATCAACTTTTTCATCACTCAGGGAGAACCTGCGGTTCCTGGAAGAGATCTGCACTGACAGCCTTGTTCCCATGACCTTCCTCAGGCTCATGCCTTACTTCGGTACCCGTGTGGAACGTGAATTAAGGGAAGCCGGCCGGCTGAGGGGCCAACCCGGAAATTACGATTATAATTTCATATCCCCGGCCCTTGACGCCTGCTGGGGGGCCGTTTCTGAATGCTTTGCTGAGTGGTTGTGGGGCCGCGAAGGCGCCGTGAATCTCGCAAAATGGGTAAGGAATTGCCTTGCAGTCCGCGACCATTTCGGACAGCCAGATGAAACTGTGGAGAGACAAAGGTCACTCTACTTCGAGACAATTGCTCAGGGTAATCTCTTCCTGGCAGAGACCATTTACGGTTTGTTCGACTATTATGAGTCAGGCTGGCACCCTTCAGAGGGGCAGGAAAGAATTGAAAAAACAGCCCTGGAATCTGACAGAAGACACCGGATGATTTGCGGAACACTCAGGGAAAACCTCGGGGAGCTGCAGGAGGAATCATGGCGCTGAATGAAAAGATCCTGCAAACATTGAATTTGCAGGATCCTTACTATATAAATCACTGATCAGTCAGAAATTTTTCAGCAACAATCACTGCTTGAACACCACGATTGTTTCAGAGTAACTCCCCTGCTTCATGGTTACGAAATAGGCCCCCGGCATCAGGTTGCTTCCAAAGCTGATAGTCTCGTTATTTCTTACCTGGTATTTTGAGAGCATTCTTCCTGTAGCATCGGTAACCGATACCTGGATGGGATTATCAGAATCTGATTCCACCTGCAGGTAAAAGTCGTACTCGGTCGGGTTTGGCCATATGAAGGTCATGAATGGCGACTTCCCGTTCATGTCATGCGGTACCCTGACAACGATCTCATTATAGGAGTAATTCCATGACATGTCACGGCATTCAATGATAATATGATACTCCCTTCCGTTTCCTGTGCCGGATCTTTCGGCCCTCAGCATGACAGTATGTCCGTCAATGATTTCCCAGTCAGGAGCCATGTCTCCGTCTCCTGTTCCGTTGTCCGGCTCAGTACTGTAAACATAGAGCTGACATTCGGCGCTCCCGCAGTTGTCAAGGACCAAGTATTCCAGCGGAACCTGCACCATCTTATGGTCAGGCGGCCATAACGGATCATAGTTCTCCCTGAGGCCTGACACAACCGGTGCTTCACTGTCCCAGACATATACGTCAAAACTGCATGTTGCCGTAGCGCCTTCAGCATTTGTCAGGACAAATGTATTTGTCGTTGTTCCCGTCGGGAAGAAAGAACCGGAGGGCAAGCCCGATATCTGGATCACGGTGAGGTCCTGGCCTCCGCAATTCGGGGCAGGTGTTGCATCGGGGTAATAGACATAAGCTCCGCAAAGGCCCGGGTCAGTTGAGGCATAGATGTAGGAAGGACAGATGATCCCGGGAACCGGGCATGACGTTGCCATGAAGGCGTATTCTCCTGTCATCCTGTTAAAGGTAACGGTGTAGGTCCCCGCGGGAACCGGTATGTTGGGCCCGTCCTGGTAACCCCAGCCTGTCGGGAATCCGTAATCACCCCAATTGACATCCCATGCATTTTCCATCCTGAATTTCACTTCACCCTGATTGAATGGGTAATCGGTAAGGGTATATGTAATCCCGTCGGAGGTTGTCATATCAATGTCATCGTACCACCAGCCGGGAAGGGCATCACCAAGGATGCCGACGGACGGGAATTCAAACTTGTATTCACCCGTCACATTATTAAAGGTGACTGTGTATATGCCGGCTTTAACCGGAATGGCAGGGCCATGAGCTATTGCAGTGCCTGCCGGGAATTCGTCATTGCTCCAGGTATCGGTGAGGATGTCGTTTTTCCTGAATTCAGCTTCACCGTCGACAAACAGATACCCTGACAATGTATAGGTTACACCGTCATAGGTGGTCATATTGACATCTGTCTCCTGGGTACTGTCGAGAGGTATGGCTGTTCCGGTGATGCCAATATAGTCGCTGCAGCCGGAAACACAGGTGAATGAGTACTCTCCGGTTTCCCAATTGAAGGAGATGTCATAGGTTCCCGGATTGGTAACCATAATATCCGGTCCGTACTGGTAACCTGTGCCAACGGGGAATTCATTTCCGCCCCAGTTGACCATCCAGGTGTCATCCTGCCTGAATTTGACCCTTCCGGTGGCCAGGTAATACTGAAGGGTATAATGGATACCGTCTGTTGTCTCCATATTGACATCAGTGTCCCAGCCGCTCATTGAAGACCCGAGGATACCCACCGAAGGAGTATAGGGTCCCATGTCTGTTAGTGATACATTGTCAAAATACATTGACACGGGAATTGCGCCGACCTCGAAGCTGAGTTTGTGGTAGGAGAAAATAAGGGGCGTTTTGAAGTCGATTACAACTGTCTGCCATTCAGTGGTGGCCTGCTGTTCATACTTGTCGAACCCGATGAGACTGTTCCACCAGCCAAACACTTCTCCCAGGTAGAGACCGTATGTGCGTTCGGCATCTGCCTTTACGTCATATGACAGCCGGTACAGATGAGTTGGTTGCAGGACAAAGCCCGCCTGAACCAGTTGGAGTTCATTATACCCGTATCCCGGCCAGGCTCCTTCCGGGATGCTGCATACTCCGATACCGTCTTCCACATATATCGAAGGATTCACTTCCATTGTGGGTATAAATGAACACCACATATTCGGAGGTGCGGGGTCTCCGGGTACTGACAGAATTACCGTTGTGGTGTCAAATCCGCCATCGGTCAGAAGTTCCTGGGCGTTTCCCGGCGTGAGAGCCATGAACAACATAACCGCAACAAGCTGTGTAAAGATCTTTGCTTTCATAGGCTTGATATTTTTATGATTAACTTATACCTGAATCACTTTTTTAGGGGGACGAGGTCTCCGCCGTCCACCAGTACTTTCCCGTCAACTGTCAGGGTGCTGCCGGGAATGTAAAAATTGTATCCGAAGGTGGACTTGTTATCTCCTCCGGCATATAGGTTGTTTCCGATTCCGACAGTTATCATCCCGGCAGGCATCCAGCAGGCAAGCTTGCTTCCGGGTATTATGCTTACATTTGGATTGATGCCAATGTCAATGAAGGAAAATTCATCTTTTCCTTCTGCGAAAGCATCATATAGTTCCTTAAGGCGTTCAATCCCGGACTTTGCTGTCATCGAGACAAGCTTCCCTTTCTGAAAAACAAGGATCAGGTCCTTTGCCTCAACTCCTGACCCGAAGTCAGAGGTAACAACTATCTTCCCCTCAGCGGTGCCGGGTACTGGTGCCAGTGCAACCTCGCCGGCAGGAAGATAAACCTGAGTGGCAAGAACACCTTCTTTGATATCCTCGTCTGATACGATTCCGTCAAGGACTACAATTTTTCTTCCTGTAATCATTACTTTCAGGTCGGTCCCGTTGGGGTTGGTTATATGCACCTCATTGCCGGCTTCCAATACTTTCCTAAATGAATTTCCGGTAGCTTCAAGTGCCAGGTAATCGACGTTCATTCCTTTCCAGAACATGTCTGAAAGTTCCTTGAATGTTATTCCGAATTGTTTTGCCCTGGCCTCAGTGGGATAAAGTCCGTTACCGATACCGACCTGCCTGATCTTACGGCTTATGAAAAGGTCGGTTGCCGGGGCACTTGCCTGGCTTATGACCGCAAAGCGTTCAGCAGGAATATCTGAAAGCAGATTCGGATCTTCATTGTAAGTAATTCCAATGGCTGCATCAATGAAGCCGTAAATCTTCAGTGCAAGTTCAGGAGGGCGCGAATCATACGTTGCAGGTACTTCAGTATAAAACTTCTTGTCAAGCCTGTCGCTTCCGACTGTCAGCAGGGGGTAGCCTCCCTTCTTAGCCACATTGGCGGCGAGGTCTTCAAGCAGCTCCATATCACGCACTCCGCCCTGTATGAGGACGAATTCGCCTTCCTTTATGTTTGCGCATTGATTTACAATCTTTTGAGCAAGTAATTCTGTTTCGGCAGATTTAGTCTTGTCTGCCGTTACCTGGGCCATTATGGTCAGGCAGGGCAGCATGACAACCATGGCGGCGACTAAGATCTTAGGTTTTTTCATTTTTGGGCGATTTTGGTTATTCGAATAATCCGGTTTGATCCGGAATTCTTCGTCTGTATCTATTGGCAAAGTTCAGTCACACAGGCGAAGACTGCTTTGCTAATCGTCCCAAAATCGTGTCTCTTTGTCCCTGAATTATTTTTTAACCCGGGCTTTACCTTCGGTTTAATTGTCTTTCAGGCAGCGAACACTGTACCCATAGGACTGAGGTTCTGATGCCAGTATAATTCTGTCGACCCAGAATGAAACAAGAAATGCATACGGGACCGAGGCACCATTATCCCCGCCAGATGTTTCTGTCCAGTAGACGCCTGTGTTGGGTATAAACCCCCATCCGCATAATTCCCCGGCAGGAGTCGCATTAAATCCGTACGTGTTGGCGCCTGTTGACAGGAGGTTTTTAAAGGCTGCTTTTTCTCCTCCAACCTGGTTTATCAGGATGGTCCATTCAGAATCAGAAGGCACATGCCATCCGGACGGGCACAGTTTGCCTGCCTTGATTGCATGCCAGTTATATATGGCGCCATATGTATTCTTGTATTTTTCACCATCATTCTCATACCAGCAATACGCCCCGTTCGAATAAAGGTACTTCCCGTCACCGCAATCAAACCAATCAGTATAACCTGCGGGTGCTCCTTTTCCCAGTGTGATGGAATCTCCGTCATTATACCTTACCGTCATCAGGTTTGAAGTCATCCAGGTCTGTTCTCCGATCAGCACTGTCTGGTACACATTACCATCAATATCTTTAACCGGGTCACCGGGCAGGCCCCGTATGTCTTTATCAGTATCCGCTTCATCGTCCGCCTGCGAAGGAGGGAATACCGCATCTACGGTGATCGGTAATCTTACCGGCAAAGGATCATCCTCTACGCAGCAGGCAAGTCCTGCAAACATTAACAGGAACACCGGAAACACACCGGCCTTTTTCTCCAATAATAGCAGTTTTGCTCTCATAGCTGGCATCATTTGTTCTTCACTATTATACGAACTATATGACGGAATACAGGGCCGGAAGGTTGGAATCACAGCATCCTTTTAAACAGACATAATATCACGTCACGAAAACCAAGTCTTGATCTTCGGGTATGGTTTTTCAGATTTGGTACAAGGAGAACAATCTTTGGGACGAAAAGCAAAATCATTTCACCTGATAAAGACGAACTTAACCCGCCATTTGGCAACTGTGACCGTAAGTTCAGGCAGGTCATGATTACATAAACGGTTCAATATGAAACAGGGATTTAAAACAGGAACCCGCCAGGCTGGATTAGCGATAATTCTGCTTATGCTGGCCCACGGCTGTGAATGTGACAAGGAGCTGACAAGATCGGAAATCCTCACCGGCACCTTGTGGAGGCTGTCCGAAGCTGCCTGCTCCTCAATAGATGATGAAGAATATTGCGTTGTGAAATTCAATTCCGATGGCTCGTTTGACGAATCATTCGCAGCATTGGGATACACAACCTGGGCCCTGACCGATAACGATGAAACCCTTGTCCTCGACTGGGATGCATTTAAAATCATTTCCCTCTCCGGGAATGAACTGAGGATAAGATACAGAGACGCTATTCTTGCATGTCAGATATCATTTGCACCTGCTTCATCTTGCAGTGCAACCACTACAGGCGTTTCCTTGTTATCAGGGAACTCTGCAAAGCTTTATGCTTCCGTTCGGTCAACTATGCCGGTTACGTCAGTGATGTTTGAATATGGCACTGCTGCTTCATATGGTCAGTCAGTCCCCGTTATTTCCTCTTTCACTGCAGGCGTAACTCCCAACATTATAAATGCTGCAGTCTCGGGTCTGTCACCGGGATCTGTTTACCATTACCGCATCAGGGCCAGTAATTCATCTGAAACATTTTATGGAAAAGATTTGACTTTCAGGACGTTTAATGCTGAGACAGTGCAGGACATCGACGGGAATGTATATAACACCGTCACGATAGGATCTGAAATCTGGATGGCAGAAAACCTGAAAGTGACCAGATTCAATGACGGTGAACAGATACCACTGGTCACCGATGGAGCTGCGTGGGGAGAGTTATCCTCTCCTGCGTATTGCTGGTATGATAACGATGCCGTTACCTATAAGAACGATTACGGCGCTTTGTATAACTGGTACACGGTGAGTAAAGGCGGGCTTTGTCCTGCAGGCTGGCACGTCCCCACAAACCAGGAATTTATTGGCCTGACTGGTTCTCTTGGCCAGAATGCAGCGGATAAGCTGAAGGAAGCAGGACAGGATCATTGGATCTCGTTTGATAACAAAGGATCCAATGAGAGCGGGTTTTCAGCACTGCCGGGTGGCTGGCGGACGGATTATGACACATTTTCAGATTCCGGTTTCACTGTTTGTATGTGGAGCAGCACAGAAGACAATCCTTTAAGCTCCTGGTATTTCAGAATACTTTCCAATACTGCAACAACAACCATTATGGTAAAAGAATACGGTTGTTCGGTGCGCTGTATAAAGAATTAGCTTTTCGGGTGTTTTCCGCCAAACTGCATGAGGCAGATTCCCTTAATCCTTTACTCCCGCATAAAAGTGTCGGGCTGAGTGCTGAGGATTATTCGGCCCTTAGAAGCACCTGACGTCCAATTCGTTTATATTAACCACCGTTTCCCCGTCAGGTGTTATGACTTTTTGAACGAGGAGCGGCAGAAGGGCTACCAGTTTCCCGTCAAGTCTCACCATTACCATCCTGACAAAATGATTAACGTCAGCTCCCTGACCCTGACTGCCTTCGCCCGGAAACACACTTGACGATACGAAATTCAGACAATATTCAAGGTGGCTTGTTCGTCCATAGAGTATGACATGATCATACTTGATTTGTATCTTACTCACTATGTGAATTGTCCCTTCCTTTACGTTGCGCCACTCAACTCTTTCA
>DAIDJT010000018.1 GCA_027451265.1 Bacteroidales bacterium
TACTATAATGGGTTTGACAATGAGAGATATCTCACTGAGCAGACAGCCTCAATCCTTGAAAGGGTAGAACGTTTCAACAACAAGCTGTACCTCGAGTTCGGGGGCAAGCTGTTGTATGATTACCATGCCGCGAGAGTTCTTCCGGGCTTTGACCCGAATGTCAAGATGCGGTTGCTTCAGATGCTGAAGGATAAGACCGATGTGATACTCTGTATCCATGCCGGTGACATCGAGAGGAAGAAGGTGCGGGCCGATTTCGGGATAACCTACGATGTGGATGCGCTTAAGACAATCGATGATTTCAGGGAGTGGGGCCTTGACGTGACAGCTGTTGTCATAACCCGTTACACGGGACAGCATCCGGCCAGGGCGTTCAGGAACAAGCTGGAGCACAGGGGCGTAAAGGTATACACACACACGCCCACGAAGGGTTATCCCACCGATGTGGACCTGATAGTCAGCGATGAGGGGTACGGTGCCAATGAATATATCAAGACCACCCGCCCGATTGTTGTGGTGACCGGACCCGGGCCGGGAAGCGGCAAGCTGGCGACATGCCTGTGCAACCTCTATCATGAGTACCGCAGGGGCATCAAGGCCGGGTACGCCAAGTTCGAGACATTTCCGATTTGGGATCTGCCCATTGATCATAAGGTGAATATCGCGTATGAGGCTGCCACCCTTGACCTGAAGGATGAAGTGCTGATTGACAGCTACCATCTCAACCGGTATGGCACGAATGTGGTCAATTACAACAGGGATATCGAGGCGTTTCACCTGCTCAAGAGGATCCTTGAAAAGATTACCGGCGGTGAATCCATGTACCAGTCGCCCACCGACATGGGTGTAAACCGTGCCAGCGCAGGGATAGTAAATGATGCGCTGATACAGGAGGCAGCTCACCAGGAGATCATACGGAGGTATTTCCGGTGTGCCGTGGAATATGCCCTCGGGCTGGCCGACAAGGAGGTGCTTGACCATGCAGGAAAGATCATGGGCAAGGTGAAGGCGAAGCCGGAGGACCGTAAGGTTGTGCTGCCTGCGCGTAAGGCTGCTGCCGAGGCGGAGCAGGGTGGCAAGGGCAATGCCGGTATTTTCAGTGGCGCTGCCATAGAACTTGGCAACGGGACAATCATCACCGGGAAGAACTCGCAGCTGATGCATGCAGCCTCAAGCCTGATACTCAATGCCACAAAGTATATGGCAGGGCTGCCTGACAGCCTGCTTCTTCTGCCCAAGACTCTTATTGACTCTGTTGCCTACCTTAAGAAGGATATCCTCAATGGCAAGGAGGTGAGCCTCGACGTGGAGGAGACGCTTATATTACTGGGAATCAGCGCGCTCTTCAATCCTGCCGCACAGGCGGCGCTGGAGCAGCTGACGATGCTTCGCGGATGTGAGGTGCATCTTACCCACATACCCACCCCTGGTGATGAGGCCGGTCTGCGTAAGCTGAATGTTAACGTGACGTGTGATCCGGAGTACTCCAGCAAGAGCCTGTTTGTCAGCTGAGGATCTTAAGAATTGCGGGTTGCTGGTTGCGAATAATAAAATAAATCGCAATTCCCAAATCGAATATCGCAAATTCTGCAAATTACTGACGATTGGTACTGCCGTCCCCACACCACGTGTACGGGATTGATTCTCCGTATGCGTCGGAGGCTCAAATTGGCGAGTGAATTACCTCTTTCGGCACACCCGCATAATACAGGTCAAACCCGCCTTTCCCGCCGGGGCGGTTGGAGGAGAAAATCATCAGGTCATTTACATACCAATCCCCACCCGGCACGACCACCGGACGGTATTCATCATATTCAGTGTTTATCAGGTCGCCCATATTTACCGGCGCCGACCACTCCTGACCGTCATAAACAGAATAATACAGATCAAATCCGCCAAACCCTCCCTCGCGGTCTGAGGTAAAAACCATTACGTTTCCGCTGATGTAGGGGCATTTATCGGAGCCGCTGCTGCTAAGGACTGAAGACCTGGTAATGGTCACGGTTGAAGATTCTGTGATGAGCTTCCCCTCTTCGCCAGTGGCGCTGTAGATATCGTAAGAACCGTCCCGGTCAGACATGAAGTATGCTGTCTCACGATTCTGAACTGCACCGCGGTGGAGGGTAAGATAACCTTCGTTGTGCTCAGTGTTCAGCGGGTCCAGGGCGAACGGGTCACCCGAGGGTTCAAATCCTACCTGGCCGAATTCATACCTGCAGCAGAATATATCAAGGTTACCACCGGGGTCACTGCTGTAGAAGAATCGGGTGTCATTTTCCGCTTTCCAGTAGTACCAGTTAGGATATGGATAATCATATGTGAAATACGGTCCAAGCTCATTGTTATCAGAGTTGACGGATTCAAGCAGGTTTGACTCCAATTCCTGGGTATCCATTTCAAATTCGCCTTTGATCAGGTCAAAATTTATATGTCCCTGGTAGAAAATGAAGTCGAAATCAGTTCCGAGCGAGTTCCTGTTTGTTGAGAAGATCAGGCTGAAGGTCATCTCAGTCCATGAGACCTGCAGGTTGGAGTTGTAATCATCACGGACGGAGTTTACACCGTAAAAATTCACCGGCACCGGCGGGATGATGCCCTTGTCGTAATTAAGCCTGTGGCTGGTGCATGAGCTGAGCAGAAAAGTAATGATTAACAGGTATGCTGATCTTTTCATAGCGAGGGAGTTTTGAGGTTCATGATAAAGCCGACACTGACGCTGGCATAGTTCATTAACATGGAGAAGCTGCCGTCAGGCCCCGTCTTATCACTGAATGAGGGCTCAGTAGTGGTGACACTGCCGTTGAGTGACACGCCGTAGCGGTCATTCAGCCAATAATTGATCTTTAATCCGGCGTTTGCCATCGGGCTTCCTCCGGGAGTCCTGTCCACAGTATTGATTACTCCCAGTTCCGAGTTGGTCACCATTAGATTGGGGTGCACACTCAGGGCGTATCCCAGGTGAAAGAGGAACATGACTTCGGTGTGATCTATTTCCGGAATTTTCAGAGTGAATCCGGCCATAACCTTAAGCACCTGGTAGTTACCCGCAGACACTTCATTGATGCCGTAACCGCCCAGGGTACGGTCATATTCGGCCCGGTATGCATTCTCATTGAAGAAAAAACTGGAATAACCGATGCCGGAAGAGAATCCGAAGAATTTTCCATAATACAAATATTCCGCCTCGATGATTGGCCCGGGACTGGCGAAACCGGCATCAGGGCTGAAGGCATGCCAGGCAAACTCGTTATACGGAACTGACACGCCGGCGTTTGCGCCAAAGACTGATTTCCTGATTTTTTGCTGTGCCTGGACGGTGGCAGTCACAACTACCAGCAGCGCCAGGATGGCGAAGGTTTTTTTCATTTCACTTCAGGTTAGGACGGGCCGTAAGGAGACACCCGGTACGGCTGATTCTCACAAAAACCACGCCAACCGGTCTGTTTTCCCAGTCTTAATTGTCTGTCCTGGCAAGACGGCCTACAAAAATTCTTTCGGAGTTGATTGTAATCTCATAGATGTAAATGCCCTTTCGGATGCCTGTGAAATCAAGTCTGAGTGTGTTCACTCCAGGTTCAGCCTGCAAGTCTGCAAGGGTGGCTGCCTGATTTCCGGTCACATCAAAAAGCCGTACAATGCACCTTCCTCCTGAGGGAGCATTGAAACGGAGAAATCCTGTTTCGGTAACAGGGTTGGGATAAAACAGTACCTGTTGATCTGCTGATGCCGGTACGATTGCTGTCAGTCCCGTCTCAAAACAGCCGAGGTCAGGTGCCGTGCCGGAGAAAGGAAGGCCGGTGTTGACGCCTGCATCGATAAGGTCACTCCCGGCTGCCAGGTGCATGTATTCGATGTGCGGAAGGGTGCCGTCACTGTTTCTCGGGCCTGTGGCACCGGAAGGATCAGTGCTGCGGAAATCGGCTGTGGTGACTATAAAAGGTGTCAGCCAGCTGTTTTTCTCCTGCACCGCGAAGGTGCCGATGCTTACTTTGCCCCCGAGTTCTGCACAGTTCTTCAGGGTAAGCACCTTGCCGGCAGCCAGTGCCTGGGTTATCCGGTAATTGTCTGCCCCGTTGTTGTGCCCGGTGCAGTTCAAGAGAGTCATCGACCCCTTGTTGTTGTTCTGATCAAATCCCTTTGACTTGTTGCCGAAGGCCAGGCAGTTCTTCAGGGTGAAGTTATGCATCAGCGTTTTATCGTCGCTCCCTCCCATCTTGAAACCATTGCCGTTGGCATTGACACCGGCATCGTTGCCATCCTCGAGGTACCCGTTCTCAAAAGCCCAGCAGTTTTCGAGGGTGGTGGAGATATCATTGGCACCTCTGAGATAGCCGTCCCAGCCGTCGTCACTGTTACGCCATGCCCGGCAGCCGAAGAAGCTGTTGCCGCTGCCAGCGGTAAGCTTCGGCGCAAAGCCGTCAGCATTCCCGTTTTCAGGCGGATCAGCATTGAAGTATGAGTCGCAGTTGCGGACGAAGTTGTCAGCAGCCCCGTTGTCTATCTGCAGTCCGCTGTCGCGGTTGCGGCAGAAGCTGCACTGTTCGATGAGGTTATTGCTTCCGCCGCTGATGATCATCCCGTTGTCACCTGCCCCGGTGATGCTGATGCCTTTTATGTGCCACCAGCTGCCTGTCAGCACAATGCCCCTGTTACCGGAGCTTTGTGTCTGTGCCGAGAAATTGAGAACAGGTACCTCCCCTGGGTAAGCCAGCAGGGAAATGAGTGAGTTCTGAATACCACTTTTACTGAGAGTTATTGTGACGGTAAGGTTGTAGGTGCCGCCGCGGAGATAGATTGTTTCCCCGGCCTTTACCGCCAAGACAGCTTTTTCAATGGTTTTAAAGGGGCTGCCCGGGGAGCCGCTGTTTGAGTCCAGGCCGGTGGGCGACACGTACCAGGGTTGACCCTGGACCTCAGCGGATGAGACTGACACGATTGCCAGTGCCAGCAGGAATATATGCAAGCAATTTCTCATCCGGCTCTGTAATTTCAGTATAAAGATAAGTCATTTGGGGAGAAGTCTGAAGGACTGGAGATTCTCTCTGCCCTGCGGTCCCGCGGTCCTGCGGTCTTGCGGTCTTTCAGTCCTGCGGAATATCACTGCTTATTGCTGACTTCATATCAAAGAGGGTTCAGTCATCTGTGGCGGGTAGCGAGGAAACGGCGGACGATGGCCGATTGTTCATCATAGAATTTTTTGGGATCAGGGTATTGTTTGACGATATTGTTGTAGTTCCAGCCTCCGAACCATATCTCATCTGCAAAAGAAACGGCATCAAGAAGTTCTCCGAGGCCCTGTTCAATGATGTTCGGGGTGGGATAAGGTTCCATATGCACAAGCGTGCTACAGCCGAGATCATGCAGTTCACGCAACGCTCCGATCCGTTCAGTATAGGGGGCAGCTCCCGGCTCCCACTTTTTCCTGAAATCCTCGTTGAGCGACACCAGGCTGATGCCGTATGAATTTTGCTCCGGGAAACGCATGGGATCAGCCAGTGTCACGGGCATGACCCCTTTAGTGAGGGTAGAGCAGCTTATGCCGTATGAGTTGATAATTTCGATAAGGCGGAGGGTCAGGGCTGTCACTTCAGGATATCCGTACATGAACGGGTCAGTTGTCAGGCAGAGATGGATGTTGCCGGGCTTTGTCTTCATTCGCTCCAGCTCTCTCGCGAGCATAGCCTCCGCGTTGGTGACCAATGCAGGTCTGCACCAATCGGCATAGGTGTCCACCCTTCCGTGTGAGTGTGCCATCATCCAGGCGTAGCACGGATATTTACAACCGTGGCTGCAACCCTGCACATGGTTAATGCACCAAAAGCCGAGGCCACTCCTGTAAAGCAGGGATTTACGGGTGATCTGCTCCATACTGCCTGAAAGAACCGCCGGGGATCAGTTCGCTCTTGCCTTCAGCAGTTCAACCCTTACTGCAATCATCCGCCGGTGCTCCTCGTCGGAGGTTGCAGGGTCTTTCATCTGAAGGAACGTAGCGCAAGGAAGTTCGGCGCACTCGCCGCAATCTTTATAACCCCGCTGGTTCACAGCACAGTCATAGAGCGGGCAAACTTTTGCGGGCATCATCTCAACTGCCCAGAAGGTGGCGCCCTTTACATTACGGCAGCCGGTACAGGTTTTGTTGTAAAACTCACATTCATCGCATTTGAGTCCGCAGGTACTGAGTATCATGTCTTGAAGATTTGAATGCAAGTTACAAATAGTACAGATTAATTAATCAGTGAACGATTAAGGGAGAAGCTATTATTAGCATTTGTTCCGCCGGGTACTATCGCCCCGGCTGAAAGGTTTCAGTCAGCCGTCATGAAATAATGGCGGGCCAGCCAGTTTCTGTAATCCGGTGGAGATTCAATGGTCGTGAAGAATAAAGTGGAATTGGATTGGAAAAAACTCCGGTTTTTTTTCATTATCTTCACCCGGTATAATACTCGTTTTATATATGGCTGATATTCAGACAATCTACCAGGAGACTATAAAATTTGCAGCAGCAAAGCACGGTGCGCAGAAGGTAAAAGGATTAAAAATTCCCTATGTTGTTCATCTGAGCAATGTTGCCATGGAGATTTTTATGGCTGCCCGGAAAACCCACGGGTTTGACCTCGGTTATGCCCTCCAGGTGGCTCTCCTGCATGATACGATCGAAGATACTGACACCACCCGTCAGGAGCTGGAGATGGTTTTTGGGAAGGATATAGCCGATGCTGTCTGGGCTCTCACTGGAGATCCGAAACTGCTGAAGGAGTACAGGCTTTCCGACAGCCTGGCCAAAATAAGACAGTGTCCGCGCGAGGTGGGAGCTGTTAAGCTTGCCGACCGCATCACCAACCTGCAGGCCCCGCCAAAAAGCTGGAGCAAGGGCCATATCGGAGACTACCTCTTTGATGCCCGGCAGATACTCAAGGCTCTGCATGGTTCAAATGAATACCTTGAAGAAAGGCTGGCAGCCAAGACTGAGGAGTACGGAAAGTACCTGGAGGTCGCAAGGTCTCAAAGTCTCAAAGTCTGATGGATTTGCGATTTGCGAATTGCGATTTGCGATTTGTGAAATGTGATTTGCGAAATGCGGTTCTTTGCTGACCGGGTCATAGAATTCAACAGAACAGTGGATTTCGGGGGCACATTGCCCGACGGAATTAATATCATGAACCCCTTCAGGGGTGAGGATGATTACATCATGCAGGTTTCATCTGCATTCTACAGGAAATTTTACGGTGATAACAACCCCAGGCGGCTGATACTTGGTATCAATCCTGGCCGGTTTGGTGCCGGTTTCACCGGGGTGCCATTCACTGACACAAAACGTCTGACGGCAGAGTGCGGTATCCCCTACTCAGGCCGGCAGACACATGAACCGTCATCGGTCTTTGTCTATGAGATGATTAAGGCCTATGGCGGGCCGGAGAAATTCTATGACCACTTCTACATCACCTCTGTTTGCCCCCTGGGATTCACGCAGAGCAGCCCCGGTGGCAGGGAGAAGAACTATAATTACTATGACCGGCCTGACCTGACCGCCGCAGTATATGACTTTATCACTGAAAACATCAGGAAGCAGATTGACCTTGGAGTTAAAACCGACACCTGTTTCTGCCTCGGCACCGGCAAGAATGAGAAGTTCCTCCTTGCGCTCAATGCGAAGCACAAATTCTTCGGCAAAATCATTGCCCTGGAACACCCGAGGTTCATCATGCAATACCGGTTAAAGTCGATGCAGGATTACATCCGAAAATATCTGGAGGCCTTTCAGGCCTGCAGGTAAGGCAATCGGCACCAGGCAGCAGGCAATAATGTTGACTAAGTGTGCCCAGGGCTAAATTGCACATCGCAAATCGCAAGTCCTACTGAAACAGGTTCCCGAGCAGCCCCTGCGCTTCTTTTCCCTTGTTTTGACCCATGGGTGAGAGTGCACGGATCAGCTTGCGGATGGGCATGCTCTGCAGCCACACCCTGCCGGTGCCGCGCATGGTGGCAAGGAAGATCCCCTCACCGCCAAAGACCATCGTCTTAAGGCTGCCGGATGTTTCGATGTCAAAATCAAGCGAGGGCTCATACGCAACTATACACCCTGTGTCAATTCGCAGTGTCTCGCCGTTGAGCTGTTTCTCAATGACTGTTCCCCCTGCATGGACGAATGCCTTGCCGTCGCCCTCAACACGTTGCAGGATAAATCCCTCGCCGCCGAGGAATCCTGCTCCCAGCTTGCGGTTCAGGGTCACTGACAACTTCGTGCCGAAGGCAGCACAGAGGAAACCATCCTTCTGGACGATGATATTGCCGTTGACTGTGCGGAGGTCAATAGGGATGATTGTCCCGGGATAGGGAGCCGCAAAGGCCACCCTGCTCCTCACGGAACCCCTGTTTGTGAAGTGTGTGAGGAAGAGCGACTCGCCCGTCAGTATCCTGGAGCCAGCCTGGAAGAGCTTGTCCATAACACCGCGGTCAGGCGATGCGCCGTCACCCATCCTGGTTTCGTAGGTGATGCCCTGCTCCATATACACCATAGTGCCGGCCTCGGCAACGATTGTTTCATTCGGGTCAAGCTCTATCTCGACGAACTGGATATCGTCGCCGAAGATGCGATAGTCAATTTCATGTGATATCATAGGTCAGTGTTTTTTGTGATTCCGAAATAAAGTTATGACTATCGACGGAGTTTACAAAATAAGGCAGTGTTCAATCGGGGGCTTCGGGGCAGAAAAAATCCCGCACACTTAATGGCGGGAGAAAAAACCAGTCACGCAAATGAGGTGCCGGGAAAGAGAACCAATCGCGCACCCGTAATCCAATTGGGCAAATGAAGTGCCGGGAATGCAGCAGTGAAAATACTAGTGCAGATTTGCGGGATTTGGGATGATGCACAGGAACTCGAAAGTCTCTCCGAAAGGATTCCTGAACTGGTGAAGATCACCAGGCTTTACGAAGAGGCTCTGACCCTCGGCAACCTCATGCTCCACGCCTTTCTCATCCACGGCAATGCCACGTCCGCGCTCAATCTTGATCACATGCTCATAGTTGTGGTTGTGAAACGTAGTGTTTCCCCCTGGTGCCACGAAGAAGTGCCGCATGATGATGTTGCCTGATCCGTCCTCCGGGCCAATGAGTATCTTCATCCTGACGTTGCTTACACCTTCCATCTGCACCTCCGGTGCGAAGATTTCACCATTGTTGTTAATCTTCATGTTCTTCCGTTTTATTGTTGTCAAAGTTACTTCAGAAACACCTGTGAAGTATAAAAGTTTTGAGCAAAGAATGCGAAATAGCTAACTTTAGGGTTCGTATAAGTCCAAACTCAAATCACATAATGAAGAAGATCATCCACCTTTCTGACCTTCACATCGGCTACCGCGACTGCGGGAAAAATTTCCGTACAATAATTGAAAACATTGCATTCCTGAAGAAGCCGGCCGAAAACTATGTTGTTGTCATTACCGGCGACCTGGAGGACAATGCCCATGAACCGCTGCATGCGGAAGAGGCGATGGAGTGTGTGGCGCATCTTGAGCAGCTGGGATACACCGTGCTCCTGGTACCCGGCAACCACGACTATGGTACGGGCTCGATGGGAGACCCTGACTGTGTGCCTGTGTTTAAGACCAGGTTCTACAAAAACCCGGAGGTGACATTTCCCAGGCTGGATATCATTGAGGAGGTGGCATTCATCGGCCTTGACTCCACTGCAGAGGAGCTCTCCTGGTATGACCGCATCCTCTCCGAGGGTGAGCTCGGTGATGCTCAGCTGGGCAGGCTTAAGGAGCTGCTTGACGGAGGCTCCGTTAACGGGTTGAAGAAGGTAGTGTACATGCATCATCACCCGTTTGATTTCAAGCTGGGGAGGCAGCTTCGCGACAGCGAAAAGCTCAGGGAGGTCATTGCGAACAGGGTTGACATGCTTCTCTTCGGGCATTACCACCGTAACAAAACTACCGTGGGGAGGGTATATCACGGTGTCTGGGGCATACCGAGATGTTACAATGCAGGCAGCTCAACGCACAAGAACGGCAATACGGGCTATCACCGCGTGATAGACCTTTCGTATGATGATCCGAGGATGGATTATGACGGGATGTTCATTTAAAAAAACGGCAGCCGGGAATCGGCAACCAGCATTCTGAAGTCAGAAACCGGCAGCCGGCAGTCATACGCCGGAAAGGCGTCGGCGGAAGAATGACAACATCAGGACTACCGCAACGGCAACCATCATCACTGCCGCGGTGATAAAAATTGCGCGGTTATCACCCTGGCGTTTTATCATAATTCCCGCAAATGCCCAAACGACAGCAAGCCCGATATAGGGGTTCTCAAGCCGCCAGATGGTCAGCGAAACAATGACCGCACCCACTGATATCATTATGATTGCCCAGGTCTGCCCGCTGATAGCGAAGCCGCCCCAGCCATAATTTACCAACAGCGCTGTGACATTGGCAATTGTGGCAATGCATATCCATCCCAGGTAAACTCCGAATCCGGCCTTGATGAATGCATCCGGCAGGTCCCTGATGAAAATATTGATCCAGATGAGCGTGACAAGCAGCCCCAGCATAAGGATGAGTGAAAGCGGCAGACGTTCATAGTGCCATGCCACTATCCACAGTGCATTAAAGAAACAGGTGAACCCGAAGAGCCATCCGATACGCGTGATAACGGCCTGGTAGGAGGTAGTGAACTGGATCACGCAGAAGATGAGGAGCAGGATATAAATGACACCCCATATTGAGAAGGTGATACCTGCCGGGGTGAAGAGGTTCGGGTAGGCATCGGAGAGTTCCCCGGTTGTCTTGCCGTTGAGCGGGAGGGCATTGGCCAGGTAGTTCATCACAATCATCCCGGCGAACAGAATCAGGTTCAGGTATTTCATAGGTCAGTTATTTATTACTAAAACATCAGCCGGTCCTCAACAATAAGGAATATTGTCAGAATCGCAGATAAAAATCAACACTCCCTGACTGATTCTCCTCCCGGTTTGCAGAGATACCATTTGTTGTGCTCCAGCTCATGCTTCAGAATATACTGTTCCCCTTCAACGGTTTCAACAAGAAAGTAATCTGAAACAGGGTGCTTCTGGTCGGGGTCCCACTGATACCAGCGGTCAATCACTTCCTTTACCTCGTGCCTGGTATTCTGCCACATGAAGCACTTCGGAGTCTCATCATCCCTGTAGCCCGAGTAGCATTCTGTCCTTATGTGAATCAGCTCTTTCATGAGGATGGATATTACATTCGGATGTCCTTAATACAAAGATAAGCTTTAGACACAATCAAGTCAAGCGGGCATGTAATGTCGAGGAAACCTCATTTTGACTGACTCTGAAATTCAGGTTCGTGATCTGAGCCGGCCACAGGAGATGAGACTATCCAGAGTATAACCAGGCTGATGAAGGCGGCAAAAAAGCACCACACAGACGTGAGATACTCCCTGTAGAAGATGCCGGTGATCAGGCACGATGCCGCTATGAGCGTTCCGAACATCCACATCCTCCTGACTGAGGATATGAAGTGCGGCACCAGCGTGGCAAGGAGGTACGCACCGAATGCGAGATTTGCCAGGTGCCTGGGAAAATCATTTGCATACCTGATATGGTGGCTGCTTATCTCAGGCCTGACATCAAAAAAGAATATTCCTGACCCATAATACAGTGAGGTGGCAACACCAATAACCAGGAGCGCGATCATTGCTTTCCTGCGACGCCGGGAAGGCTCCATCAGCATCACTGACAGTGGTATCATCGTCGGCCACAGGATCACTGCGGCAAAGAGGAAGACATAAGTCGCAACCGGGAGCATCACCTGATGACCACCCGACTGCAGCGCTACCCAGACGAAACCTTCAGATACCTGCTGAACACCGAAGACCAGCGGAATGGAGGCAAAGAGCCTGCGCGAAGGCTCACTGTTCTTTTTTACGGTCAGCACTCCAATGGCTGTGATGAGCGCTCCGCCGGCGAAACTTGCTCCTGCTGAAAAACACATGACGGTACTTCTTAAGAATCCAATACCAAATTAATATTTTCCGCTATTTCATGGTAAATTGCCGTCCCAAAAGAATGCCGTCAATGAAAAAACTTACTTGCCTGTTTGCCTTCTTCCTCTGTCTATTCTTCAGTACATTCATTCTCCATGGACAGGAGGACAGGTTCAGTTTCGCCCTTGTCACAGATACGCATATTGGCAGCAATGGCGCCGACGAAGATCTGCGCCGTACGGTTGACGACATCAATGGTATTGATTCCGTTTCCTTTGTAATAGTATCCGGTGACATTACCGAGTTCGGGTCAGACAGCGAACTGCGGATGGCAAAGGCAATCCTGCACAGGCTTGAGAAACCGTGGTACATCATCCCTGGAAACCATGACACAAAATGGTCAGAGAGCGGAGGAAACAGTTTCCGCGTCGTCTTCGGCAGTGAGGCTTTCGCCTTCAGCCACGGCGGATGGCTTTTTGTCGGTACCAACTCCGGTCCGAACATGAGGATGGGTCCGGGGCAGATACCAAGGGAAAACATCGTGTGGCTCGATTCAGTGCTCAGTGTTCCCGCGAACAGGGAGATGAAGGTTGTGTCAGTCAATCACTACCCCCTTGACGAGGGGCTTAACAACTGGTATGAGTTGACCGGCAGGCTGAAAAAGCTTGATACGAGGCTGGCCTTATGCGGCCACGGCCATTCAGACAGGGTGATGAGCTTCGAGGGCATTCCCGCGCTTATGGGACGCTCCAACCTGGGTGCCAGCCGGGCGAATGGGGGCTACAACATAATTACTTTTATGGGTGACACACTGCTGACAGCCTCTGTCAGGCAGCCTGCCGGGGTGGCTGTTCCGGGGGCTGACACAGGCAAGGGTGCGGTCACCATGCCCGCCTGGGCCTCGGTGCGCCTGGAACGGCACGATTTCACCGCTGACACCACCGTGTGGCCCCGGCCTGACTACTCGATGAACGTGAAATATGGCGAAGTGCGCGAGACATGGCGTATCCAGGAGAATGCTGACATAGGCGCAGGATCAATGGTAGCAGGCGGGCTTGCGGTCATCACCACCACTGCCGGAGAGGTGAAGGCCCTCTCCCTGAAGAACGGGAAAGTGCGTTGGGTCTTCCCCGCCAGGGCCAAGATCTACAGCACACCCGTCTCCGACGGAAAAAGGGTTATAGCAGTTTCCGCCGATGGAAAGGTGAGAGCCCTGGAGCTGAAGACAGGGAGAGTGCTGTGGAGCCATGATGCTCAACAGCCAGTGGTGGCCTCTCCGGTCATCAGCGGCAGGAGAGTCTTTATAACAGGATCATCAGGCCGTTGCGATGCACTGGATGTCAGGGACGGGTCCCTGCTCTGGAGCAACGGCGCCATTGACGGGTTCGTGGAGACTGTCCCGTTGATATACAGGGGAATGATGATTTTCGGCACATGGGATAACAGGCTCTATGCACTTGATACCGGGACAGGTGAAACCAGGTGGGTCTGGAACACCGGTCACGCAAACAGGATGCTCTCGCCCGCAGCATGTGTACCGGTAGCTGCAGGTGACCGTCTCTTTGTGGTTGCGCCCGACAGGAAAATGGCCTGTCTTGACGTAAATACCGGTAAGCTCCTGTGGCATTCCGATCTCGGAGGGGCAACCGTCAGGGAGTCAATGGGACTATCAGAAGACGGACTGCTAGTGCTGGCCAAGACGATGGACGGCAAAGTCATCGGAGTCAGCTCATCCGGAGATAAGCCTGAGGTTATCTGGAAGACAGGTTTCAGCATGGGTTATGATATTGCACCATCGGTGATCAAAGGGCGTGACGGAATCATATTCATTCCCTCCGACAAGGGTATTGTTCATGCTGCCTCTCGTGATGACGGCAGGCTGCTGTGGAGCCACAGGATCTCATCATGTCTCATCAATGACATCGTACCACTGAAAGGCCGCGGCCTGCTTGTCAGCTCCATGGACGGGGTGGTTGTAAGGATCAGCTATTAAGGTCTGAAGGTCGGAAGGTCTTAAGGTCGGAATGTCGGAAGGTCCGGAGGTCTGAGAGATTTAGCCGGGCCTCAGCTGGTTTGTCTTTTGTGAAAAAAGATTTTGATTTTAGTGACTAAGTATTTATCTTTAATGATTAACTGATCGGATTTTCTTAACATAAATATTTAATCCTTTCTAAAACAACAACAAAAATTATGGCAGGATTTATTGATGAATTCCTTAAGAGCTATGGCCCTGAGGTGACTAAACAGATGTCGAACAACTTCAACATTGACCAGGGCACTGTTCAGAAGCTTGTGCCTCAGCTTGCACCGTTGATTCTTGCGGGTCTGAAGAGGCAGAAGGACACCCGTGGGGGTGATGAGAGGGTAGATCACATCCTCAACAAGTATGGTGACGCCTCAGTACTTGACAATATCAAGGACCTGATTTCCAACAAGGCACAGGCACAGGATGTTGATCCCAACCTGGGTGGGCTCCTGGGTGATGCCGGAGGCCTGCAGGCAGCTCAGACACTGGCAAAGCGGATGAACATTGACCCGTCCACGATCATGAAGATGATTCCGGCTCTTGCACCGCTGGTACTGGGAGCACTGTCGAGGAAACGTGACACTGGCGGCGCCGGCATCTCCGGTGTCGGTTCTCTCCTGGATGCTGACGGCGACGGCAGTATTCTTGACGATGTGGCAGGCTTCCTGCTGAAGGGCGGCGCATCCCGGTCAAGGGGTGGCGGCCTCCTCGGTTCAATTCTCGGAGGGATCACCCGCCGCAGGTAAACTCCGTCACCATGAAACAGCCGGTACTTTTCCTGTCTGTTCTCCTGGTACTCTGGATAGCCGGTGCATCATACTGGTATGTATGCAAGACAAGGTGCGATTGCAGGAATGCGGTCGCACCTTCCGTTGAAATCCAGGCTACCGCAGATACAACTGCTCCATCGCCTGAACAGCTTCTCCTCGCCTCCCTGGATGAAGCCAGGAAGTATCTCTCGGACTCAGGAATCCAGAAAGGATTCTTCCCAACCTCATCCGCCGACGGAAATATGAGCGGTATAAGTGATGAGTACATGAAGCAGCTGAAGCTCGTGCTCGACAATAACCCGGCTGCCCGTGTGGAGGTGACAGGTCATGCCGACATCACCGGCTCTGCTGCCTTCAACAATGAGCTCGGCCTCCGAAGGGCCGAATTCGTTAAATCATACCTGGTTAACGCAGGCATAAAAGCGGAACAGATTGTGACATCAACGAAGGGTTCATCCGAACCCGCAGCGTCAAACAGCACGCCCGAAGGGAGAGCCGCGAACAGAAGAAGTGAAATCAAAGTAATAATTTAAACATTATGGCAGAACGTTTTACAGCAGATCTGCTGTTCATATTATGTGTGCTGCTGGTGGCAGCCCTGCTTGGTTTCCTCATCGGTTACCTCCTGGAAAGAGGACGCTGCAGGAAACGTATAGCAATACTGGATGAGGAGATTGAAGGACTGAAGGCGAAAATAAGCCGGCTGGAGGAGGAGAAGACCGCTCTTGACGCGAAACTGAAAGCAGCGGAGGATGAAAAGATTACTCTTGACGCGAAGATTAAAGGGCTGGAGGAAGAGAAAACAAAATTGCGCGATGATACCCGCAGGATGGACGATGAAATAGCCAGCCTCAAACTGACAATTGACAGGCTGGAGAAGGAGGCGATGGCGCTCAGGGAATCGCAGGCCGGGGCTTTAAAGGCAGCCGGAGTTCAGGGTATTGCCGCAACCCCGGTGGCAGCCATGACTCACGAAGAGAAGGTGACACATGAGGAGTTCAAACCTGACGATCTTGAGGTGGTGATAGGGATCGGGCCCAAGATCGCCGGGATGCTGATCAACCGGGGGATAACCACCTGGAAGGCACTGGCAGATACCCCCGTAAGTTACCTGCGGGAGATCCTTGACAAGGATGGCGGCGAACGTTACCGCATTCACAACCCCGGGAGCTGGCCACAGCAGGCCCGTCTCCTTGACGAAGGCCGGTTGGATGAGTTCCGCAGGCTGAGGGAGAAGCTCCTGGCAGAAAACCGGTAAATTTATTTGCATCCGGGACATGTTGCGGCGGACCTCAGGCTCGTCGTTAACTGTTGTTTTTTCCTGTTTTTCTTTGAAAAGCGGACAAAAACCCTATATTTGTTATTCAGGGTGTGGAATGCCTTGGCAGTGACAAATAAAAAAGGAGGTGCAGATGACTTTCAACGAGGATTTCTATTACCATCCCCGAAAGTACAATACTATTGAATTATGGAAAGATGTGACACCAGCGCAGTGGAATAATCCTGCCTGGCAAAGGAAGAACTCAATAAGGTCTGTTGACCAACTGAAAAAGGTAATCAGGATGACTGATCACCAGGAATCAGAGATAAGAAGAACCATCGGAACACTGAGGCATGAGGGCAAGGAACCTTTGCGGATAACGCCCTACTATGCATCCCTGATGCAGGATGACCCGTTCAACCCGGTTTTCTTCGGGGAGATATCACAGAAACGGCTCGATCCCATATTCTGGCAGAGTGTGCCCACCCCTGCCAACCTCTTGTTCCCGGACGCAGGTGTTGAAGGGGCCATGAGCGAAGGGTCACGCAGCTACGGAGCGGCCTATCAGCGCTACCCGAACAGGGTGGCGCTCTTTGTTGCCGAGAATACAAGCTGCGCATCTTACTGTGTTCATTGCCAGCGGGCGAAATCGCTCGACACGACGGCTGATGTGAACAGCCTGGAGGTTAACAGGGGCCTGTTCTATATAGGTTACAACAGGAACATCAACGAGGTGCTTGTCACCGGCGGCGATGCGCTGATGATAAGCTTCACGCGACTGAAGTACATTCTTTGCGAGCTGAGCCGGATACCGCACCTGCGGGTAATAAGGATTGCAACCAGGGTACCGGTGGTGCTGCCGATGCTTATTACTGACGAGCTGCTGGAGATGATCAGGACAGCATCAAACATGTACAACAGGGGTCCTGAAAAGTATGTTTACTTCATGACCCACATCAATCATTACCAGGAGGTAACGGCAGACCTTGCCACCGCCGTGAAGAAGATCAGAATGCATGGTTTTACAATCCGCAACCAGACGGTGCTTCTGAATCATGTGAACGATCACTACCGCACGCTGGCAGAGACTTTCAGGCGTATGTTCTGGATCGGGGTGCATCCATACTACCTCCTGCAGTGCCATAAGGAAAAGGGAATAGTCCATTTCATCACCCCTATACAGGTTGGCAAGATCTACATGAAGCACCTGCAGGGCTGGATAAGCGGTATCACCGTACCGCGATATGCCGCCAACATCGAAGGAGGAGGAGGCAAGGTGCTCCTGATGCCGTCAGGGCATGACACTTTGAACCTCGATGCCAGCATTGATGACAAGATCTCGGAGAGCTTTGCCAATGTATATACATGGGATCACAAGAAAATTGTAAAGTACGAGGCTCTAGGCAGGGCGACAAGGGAAGAATACGAAAAGGCTGCCGGCGTAATGGACAGGTTCATTGGAAGGAAGGGGGTCTTTGTGCCGCGTATCATCATCGTGGATGAAA
>DAIDJT010000019.1 GCA_027451265.1 Bacteroidales bacterium
AATAAGGATTGCGAAGGAGTTCCCTGCCCATAAGGACAAGATCAGCCCTGCCCTCTGAAATGATCTGGTCTGCCTGCCGTGGTTCGGAGATCAGTCCAACTGCACCTGTCATAATGCCGGTCTTCCTGACGGTTTCTGCGAAGGGCACCTGGTAACCAGGTCCTGCGGGTATTTTCGCATTGTGGATATTTCCTCCCGAAGAGCAGTCAATCAGGTCCGCTCCGGCCTTTTGCAGCATCGGAGCCAGTCTGACGCTCTCTTCCGGTGTCCAGCCTCCATCTGTCCATTCTGTTGAGGAGATCCTCACGAAGAGGGGGTATTTTTCCGGCCATACTGATCTTATGGCGGCGGTCACTTCCAGGAGCAGCCTGGTGCGGTTTTCGAATGATCCGCCGTACCTGTCGGTACGGTGATTGCTGACCGGGGAAAGGAACTCCTGGAGGAGGTAACCATGGGCGCTGTGGATCTCAGCAACCCTGAATCCTGCCTTTAGTGCCCTGGCGGCAGCGTCCCTGAAGGCATAAACGACTCTTTCGAGGCATGCCGTATCAGCCATCAAAGGAGCTCTCTCATCCGGGCTGAATGGTATGGCTGACGGTGCCACCGTCTCCCATCCTCCGTTGTTCAGGCCAAGCTGTTTGCCCCCCTCCCATGGTACAGCGCAGGAAGCCTTCCTCCCGGCATGAGCAATCTGAATCGCGGCCACAGATCCCTGGCTGTGGATAAATTCAGTTATTCTGCGCAATCCGGGAATATGATCATCGCTCCACAGGCCGAGGTCACCGGGAGTGATACGCCCTTCCGGAAAAACTGCCGTGGCCTCAACCATTATAAGCGCTGCGCCTCCGGCGGCTCTTGTCCCATAGTGTACCGCATGCCAGTCATTTGAATACCCGTCATATGCCGAGTACTGGCACATGGGTGACATGACGATGCGGTTTTTCAGGGTTATGTCTCTGATAATAAGCGGAGTGAAAAGATATGACATGACAGAAGTTTTTATGAGCTATAATTCTGCAAATATAAATTCGCAGTGAGTTTGTTTTTCAGAACCGGTAAAACAATCCGGCGCTGCATGAAATGGGGAAGACTTCCGTTACGTATCCTTCAGGCGGGTTTGTATGCCGGTGGATTGCAAATCCGATATCAGCGTTTATGCCGGTCCTGCCGGTTTTGCTCCTGAAGAGAAAAGACCTCCCGATGCGGGGATAGATGAATGTCTGTTCAAAAGTATCATATCCCTTCCCGAACAGGGTGGTGCTCACACCGCACATGATATAAAATGGTCCCGGCAAAGCCGGCTCGTACTTTCGCGGTATGCGGAAATAGACCTCCAGCCCCGTTGTATGCAGCTGGCTTACCAGGTCCTGGCTAAGGCCTATCTCAATGCGGTTGCCGTATTTCGCCTTCAGAAAGCCACCCTCAAAAAGTCCTGCACCGGCACTTACCTCGAATGTATTCTGTGACCAAAGTGCAACACATGTGAAAAATGCAGAACATACCGCAATGACCCTTAAAATTTTAATCTGTGACATTATTCTTTTTCCTGTAGCCCGTGAGAATAAAGATAGCGTTTTCAGATTAAAATATGAATGTGTGATTTTGTTGCTTCCGTTTTACTGAAAATTCCAATCATGCCTGCTTCCCATATTCAAATACCTGCTACTTTTGAAGAAAGAAATACCATTGTCTTTAAAAACCCTGTCTCATGTCATTTCGAACTTCACTTCCGTCGGCCCTGCTTTTACTTTGCGGTTTCTTCATCGTGGCAATTGCCGGATGCAGTAAATCCAATGATGATATAACAGACGGTGACGGGAATGTGTACACGAGTGTTGTAATAGGAACCCAGGAGTGGCTCCTGGAAAACCTTAAAACCACAAAGCTCAATGACGGGACTGCAATTCAGCATGTGCCGGGTATCAGTGCCTGGGCGGCTGCCACAAATGCATCATACTGCTGGTATAACAATGAGACTGCCAACAAGGAAGATTATGGTGCACTTTATAACTGGAAGACAGTTGCCTCAGGCAAACTTTGCCCCAAAGGATGGCATGTGCCTGCTGATGCTGAGTGGACTGTCATGACCGATTACCTTGGAGGCGCAGAGGGAGCTGCCTACAAGATCAAGGAAACCGGCATTGCCCATTGGCTGACCACAACTGCCCAGGTAACCAATTCCTCCGGGTTCACAGCCCTTCCGGGCGGGTACCGTGATAACTCAGGCCAGTTTGACCGTCAGGGGTCAATAGGCTACTGGTGGACAGCCACGGAGGAAGACGCAGGAAATGCAAGGTACCGCAGTGTCTTTGAGAATTATGATGAAGTATACGGCAGCCTTGCAAACAAAAGCTCCGGATACTCGGTCAGATGCATCAGAGACTGACCGGCCGGGTTAAGGTGCGGTCCTGTCAATTCCGCAGAGACTGACCGGCCGGGTCAAGGTGCGGTCCTGTCAATTCCGCAGTTCGCCAGCTTAAATCATCCGTTTACCGACAAAGCATAGTCCGGCGATAGCCGAAGGTTTACTTTTGAGCCTTATTTGCTTAAACCTAAAAAACACTATGCCAATGAAAAAGCTTCTCTTCCCGGTTATCATAATTCTTTTCTCTGTCGCCCTGAATGCACAGGAGAAGACCGGCCTCAGGATGAACCTTGAAAAGAATAAGGTTTACCGCTTCAGGTCTGCCTCGGAACAAACCGTCACCCAGACCATCAATGGCGTTCAGCAGACGACTGAATCGAAGGTCACCTATATAATGTCATTGAAAATGCTGGATGCAACTCCTGAATTTATGGTCACCGAAGTACGTTTTGACACGCTTCTTACAAATACCAATACAATGGGAAAGGTCGTTACGGTCAGTTCGGCAGTTGAGGGAGACATTACATCATCGGAATCGGCCGACGTGCTTTCATGCGTCATGAACCGGCTCAGTAAGAATGCACTTTATGTAAAAATTGATTACACGGGTAAACCTGTTGAGATTGTGAATGCCAGGTTACTGCCACAGATTGTACTTAAGGATACAGCGGGAATAACCTTGCAGGGACCCACTGGCCAGGCAGTCAAAAGGCAGGCAGCAGAAACGGTCAGTGAGAACAACCTGAAGGCGATGATTGCAATGTTTACCCACTATCTGCCCGGCAAAGAGGTTTCCAAAGGTGAAGAGTGGACAATTGTCCAGCAAATGACCTCCGGCGGGATGATGCTTGACATTGCCACCACCTACAGGTTTGACGGTCTGGATGGTGACCGCGCCGGCATCACTGCCGAATCAGCCATTAAGGCATCAGACAATGCAGTGCCCATTGAATCAGGTGGTGCAACGGTCACTTATACTGACCTGAAAGGCATGAGCAAGGCAAATATGGTAATTGACACACTCACCGGTCTCAGGATTGAAGAAACCGGCAAGACACATATTTCCGGAACTCTTGGTATAAGTGCCCCGGGATTCAGCATGCAGATGCCAATGGACATAAACGGTGAAACGAAAATCGGTATAATACAATAAATTAATTTGGGACAGCACATGAAAAGAATTTTTGTCGGATTGCTTCTGGCGGCCTCTGTTGCAACGCAGGCTCAGAATATCAACGGTAAAGTATGCCTCGAGAGTGACAGGTCTCCTGTGCCTTACGCTACCGTGGGCCTGGTACAGCTGCCTGATTCATCTATGATTACCGGGGTCATTACCCTGGGTGACGGTGGGTTTGTACTTGAAAAGGTAAAGCCCGGAAACTACTTTATCAGGGTAAGCTATGTAGGCTACAAAACCGGCGGCAGGGGAGTCTCGGTTGCCGAAGGTGATACGGAGCTGACCGTTGATACTATTTTCCTGGCTGAAACAACTGCCAGCATTGATGAAATTATGGTGGTAGGTGAGCGCCTCAAGGGCAAGGAAATGGTTGACAGAACCAGCTATGCCATTCCCGAAGTTGTATCAAGGACAGCCACAAACGGTTATGACCTGCTGAAAAAGATACCGCAGGTAAACGTTGATTACCAGAATAATGTCACGCTTAACGGAAGCAGTAATTTCATCATCCAGGTTGACGGAAGGCAGCGTGACAAGGAGTACCTGGCCAGGCTTCTTCCCTCGGATATACAGTCGATTGAAATCATCAGCAACCCGTCCGGCAAGTACGAGGGAAATATTGACGGGGTAATCAGCATCATACTTAAGAAGGAAGCCAGGTACGGATTGAACGGCAATGTCGGCCTCAACCTCAAACCCTTTAACAAGGTAACCAGCCAGACCACCGGAAGCATTGATTACTCACTCGGGAAAATAACCTTTTACCTGACCGCCCTCAATATTTACCAGGCTCTGGATATAAGCCAGACAAACGAGAGCCGGTTCACGGCAATTGATTCCACCATCAGCCTGACGGGAGAAGGGGGTCTGGCAGTAACCCTCACAACCCTCAACAGCGGGTTTGATTACTACATCAATGAAAGGAACAGCCTCAGCCTGAACGTAAGTTACAAACCGATCAGGCAGGATATAGACATCCCGGGTGAAACCTTCCTTTATAAGGGAGAAACCCCTCTCAACACTGTAATTTCATCCTCATTCATCGGGTATAAAAGTGGTGAGTCATCGACTTCGCTGTTCTATAAGAGAAATTTCAAGAACCCGGTACAGGAACTGACAGTGGAGAATACTTATTACAATTTCAGGTCAAATGAGGACAACCGGTTTGAGAACACCCGCTATCCTTACAATTCCGGAACGGTGCTTGACACATATTCAAGGCGTGAAGAGAATCTTAATACCAGGAATTATTTCTCCACGAAGGTTAACTACGTCCATCCGCTGGGGATGAATGCGAAGCTTGAGTCTGGCTACCAGCTGTATTACCAGCAGATGAGTTATGATTTTACGGTAAACAATGCGGAAGCAGACAACCTGTTTGAATATGGAGAGTTCCGTAATTCGGTCTACGGAGGCATCACATACAACCTGAAGAAGATCGGGGCACAGGCGATACTCAGGGTGGAAAACAGCCACATAAGTGCAGATTCCGTAACCAGGCCTGACTATACATGTTTCCTGCCATCGGTCAATCTTCAGTATAAGTTCTCGCCCTCGCATAACCTGAAATTCACCTACAACAGGAGGATAAACAGGCCGGGTATCTATGATATGAATCCTTATTTCAGGACAGACCAGAATTACAACATTTCCCAGGGCAACCCTGATCTCAGGCCTGATTACCGTGACCGCCTGCAGCTTACCTATACATGGAATTTCGGCAGCAATTACTTCTCGCCATACGTCTACAATGAGTACTTCTCAGACCGGACGGGGAATGAATACCGGGTCACGCAGTCTCCGGTTGACAACTCTTTCATCACTTTCACCAAGCCCTACAACCTTCTCAGCGGTTATGAGCTCGGCGGGGGCGTAAATGCCACTCTGTGGTATATAAATTTCAATTCAAGGTTTTACAAGGGTCATATCAATGAGTACAAGGGCCAGACCTTTACAATACCCGGAAAGGACTATTACTCCTGGAGCATGACCGGCGCAGCATATGTCAGTTTTGGCAAGAACAAGAAGACAACTGCGTTTGCCTTCCTCAGCTATGACGGAATAAATATGAACGCGCGTTCCAAAACCTACAACCACCCGTTCTACGGCCCCGGCATCCAGACCCAGATCAAGAATCACAGTATGGGTGTGGTATGGGTTCTGCCCCTGTCCACGAATGTGAAGCTGAACAGGACCGAGACTGTGGCGCCTGATTTCTCCTCGACCAATATCATAGGCTTCAATGCCTCAAACTTCTTCCAGTTCTCCTACTCATATAAATTCAATAAAGGGAGGACTGTCAAAAAGCTTGACCGTAAGGTGGAGGTCGAAAGTGACAGCAAAAGCGGTGCCATTGTGAAGTGACAGGAACAATGGTGCAATAGTGCAGGGACAATAACAAAGGCGACATTGTGAAGTGACAGGAACATCAGTGTCTGATGAACAGGCGGCAGGAGCTGGATATCCTATTGGCCGCAGGGCCGGGTTCTTTTGGGAGCCCGGCCCTCTCCATTTTTGAACCAAATACAGTATCTTCCGTTTATTATTTATCTAATACAATCTCTAACAGAATTATGGCGATTACGAAAGTATGGATTGAAGAGGGCTGCATTGCCTGCGGCTCGTGTGAACAAATCTGTCCGGAAGTTTTCAAAGTGACGGATCAGTCGAGGGTGATTGAAGGAGTCAACTACTCCGATTATTCTGATCAAATAAAGGAAGCGGCAGAGTGTTGCCCGGCGGAGGTCATCAAATATCAATAGGTGAATCACGCCCGGGTTTGGGTTTCCCGTCGCCCTGATCCGTAATCATTTATCCGGATCAATCTTCAGAATGAGGCGCAGCGAGCTGTTTTTCGTGATGTAGTTCCATGCCCAGTTAATGAAGATAATAAGCTTGTTCCTGACACTCAGTATAAGCATCAGGTGAAGGAACATCCAGAAATACCATGCCAGGTAACCGTGGAAGCTGACCAGCGGGAGGTCAACGATGGCCTTGTTTCTTCCCACGGTAGCCATTGAACCGAGATCCCTGTACTCGTATTCCGTAAGCTTACCTCCTTTAAACATCCGCGTAAAATTACGCGCAAGGTTCTTGCCCTGGTTGATGGCTACATTTGCCACCTGCGGATGACCCTTCGGGTACTTCGGTGTTTCCATATATGCTATGTCACCTATTGCATAAATATTTTCATATCCTTCCACCCTGTTGGTTCTGTCAACCCTTAATCGCTTACCCGGTGCCGTTACCTCCTGCGAAAGGCCGTTTATCAGATTTCCGGTTATCCCGGCAGTCCAGATGACGTTTTTGCTTTCAAGATGCTCCCCGTTGCTCAGCTGGAGGATGGAGCCGTCATAGTTCCGGACAAAAACGCCGGTCCTTAGCTGCACTCCAAGGCTCTTCAGGTATTTTTCTGATGATCTTTTGGCAAGGTCACTCATTGTATTGAGGGTATGGTCTCCGCCTTCCAGGAGGTGAATTTTCAACCGCGAGAAGTCAATTCCGGGAAAATCCTTCGGAAGAATATCTCTCTTGATTTCGGCGAAAGCTCCCGAGAGTTCCACCCCGGTCGGACCACCCCCGACCACTACGATATTGAACAGGCCCTCGTCTGCATTACTTCCTGAATTGAGGATATTCTCAAAGTTTTCCAGTATCTCATTCCGGATTTTGATTGCCTCATACGTTGTTTTAAGGCTGAGGGTATGTTTCTCAAGCTCATTATTGCCGTAGTAATTGGTTTTACCTCCGGATGCAATGACCAGGTAGTCATATTCAAAAGTGCCTGCCGTGGATGTAACTGTCATATTTTGCGGGTCAGCAGCCAGCACCTCGGCCATCCTGACTGTAACGTCTTTCCTGTCCTGGAAAATTTTCCTCAGCGGGAAGGAGATGCTGGTTGGTTCGATCTGCGAAGTGGCAACCTGGTAAAACAGCGGCTGGAACTGGTGATGGTTAAGCCGGTCTATGAGTACGACTTCAAACATTCCCGGCTTCAGGTTCTTAATAAATTGAAGCCCTGCGAAACCGCCACCGATTACAATAATTTTCTTTTTCATGTCAAAGAAATAATGGGTTGTTAAAGATAATTGAACCACATCCCGGGTCTTAAACAAATGCCTGTATTTATTGTTGATTTTAATGTCAGTCAACAACCCGGGAACGATTAAAGTAAGAAGAATTTATGACCCGCCTGAACCCGGAGAAGGATACAGGGTGCTGGTTGACAGGCTTTGGCCCATGGGCATATCGAAAGAAAGGGCCGGCCGGGATGAGTGGATGAGGGAGGTTGCCCCCGGCAATGAGTTACGGAAATGGTATGGTCATGATCCATCCACAACGCCTTTGCCCTCAGGGAATTTCTTAAGCAGCAGGATTTTTAATCCTTGTACAGCTTCTGACTCCTGTCAATTGACCATCCTGTTTTCAGTCCCACAACGAACCATGCCAGGGCAACTGAACCAACTGCAAAGACTGTATCACCAATTATCCTGAGCCATCTCAGTGTCTCCATTGTATCACCCTGCATGAAGTCGGCCGAGCGGGCATACCACATTCCGACCCTGATGCTGGCCACTGTCTGAAGCACCCCGACCGGCAACAGGCTGAGGAGTAGCATTAGCATCAGCCCTCCGTTCATTGACCAGAAGGCGATGCTGAGCATCCTGGTCTTCCACCTGTATTTTATTGTCAGCCCCTTGAGAACGAAGAGCATCAATCCTATTGCCAGCATGCCGAACACCCCGAACAGTGCAGCGTGCCCGTGCAGCGGGGTGGTGTTGAGGCCCTGCATGTAGTAAAGCGCTATGGGCGGGTTGATGAGGAACCCGAACAATCCTGCACCGACCAGGTTCCAGAAGCTGACTGAGATTATGAAGTATATCGGCCATCTGTAAGCCTTGACCCAGGCCGTAGCGCGGCTGAGCTGCAGGTTATGGTAAGCCTCGAAGCCCATGAACACCAGCGGTACCACCTCCAATGCGCTGAATGTTGCTCCCAGGGCAATTACTGCGGTGGGTGTTCCGGCGAAATAAAGATGGTGGAAGGTGCCTATTACCCCCCCGGCCAGGTAGACTATTGTCGCGAAGAGCACCCCGGTTGTTGCATATTTAATGTTCAGCAGCCCCATCCGCACAAAGAGGAAGGCTGCCACTACCGTGGCGAACACCTCGAAGAAGCCCTCCACCCAGAGATGAACCACCCACCAGCGCCAGTACTCGGCAATGGAAAGGTGGGTCTGCCTGCCCCACATCAGGCCTGCCCCGTAAAACAAGGCGATGGCAACTGTTGCGATACTGAACAAAATCAGCAGCTCGCGGCTCTCTGACTTTTTGATCAGCGCCGGCCACAGTGCCCTGAACATAAGGAAGAGCCAGATGATAAACCCGGCAAAGAGGAATATCTGCCAGAACCTGCCGAGATCAACATATTCATATCCCTGGTGACCAAACCAGAAGTTCTTCACCAGCCCCAGCTTCTGCATCACACCCATCCATTCACCTGCCATCGAGCCAAGAACTATCACAAGCAAGGCAAAAAACAACAGGTTGACTCCGAACCTCTGAAATTTCGGCTCATGCCCCGATACGGCAGGAGCAATGTAGAGCCCTGCTGCAAGCCATGCCGTTGCTATCCAGAAAAGGGCCAGCTGTATATGCCATGTCCTGGCAATTGAATAGGGCATGATTCTGTCAAGTCCAAGCCCGTAGAAACTGTTTCCTTCAACCCCGAAATGTGCTGTTATAACACCTGTAAGAATCTGCAAAAGGATAAGCCCCACAACCACCCAGTAATATTTAAGTACTGCCTTCATGGAAGGGGTGGGGTTCAGTCCGCCCAGCGGATCGTCCTGCGGCAGCAGTGACTTATCAATCACATCAGACCTGTTTCTTGCATTGTAATAAGCGAGCAGCCCGACGCCTACCAGCAGCATGATCACGCTGAATCCTGTCCACAATACAACACCGGCAGACGGTTTATTGCCGATTACCTGATCCGGAGGCCAGTTGCTTGTGTAGGTCAGTTCCGATCCCGGCCGTTCCGTCACGCATGCCCATGATGCCCAGAAGAAGAAGGCATTCATGGCATCCATGCGCCCCTTTTCCCTGATTGTGTTGGCCGGGATGGAGTAAGCCTCCCTCAGGTTTGCAAGTGAAGGATCATCCATGAAAAGACCGGCATACCAGTCCGTATTGTTCTTCACGGCACTGACCCTGTCAGCGGAGAGGGTAAGCACTCCGGTCTTCGGATCATAGGTGTTTGTACGCAGGGTCTCCTGAAGGCGGACTTCAAGCATTGCCTTTTTTTCAGGTGCAAGATTGTCAAACGGGAGGCCGAATTCACTTTGTGACCATGCACCGAGGATTGTCAGCGACTCACGGTGCAGCCAGTCGGCTGACCAGTCAGGAGCCAGGTAAGCACCGTGGCCCCAGACTGTTCCGACCTGTTGCCCGCCGATTGACTGCCAGACATTCTGACCGTCTTTTATCTCCTGCGCGGTAAAAAGTACCTCACCTTTGTCAGAGACAACCTTTTCGGGGATGGGCGGCTTGAGCCTGTAGATCTCTTTTCCGAAGAATAGTAAAACGGAAAAGCTGAACAGAGTGACCAGTACAAGACCGATCCATAGAGTCTTTGTATTCATAATCAAGCATTTAGGGGTTAATTAGTGAATCAGGTTCAAGATCTCATGTAAGTAAAGTAGGCAATTAATACACGCAAGTCAAATGATTGTGATATTTATAATTACTGAAAGCCGCCTTATCAGTGTTTGTGGCCTGTGGCCGGAGCAGCTGCAGCTGCAGATTCCGAGTGTGATTCAGCATGAGCATGCTCCTCTCCCTCTGCAAACTTGAAGAAGCTCACATAGGCAGCGACATATTCCCTTCCGGCCCTGACATTATTGATGTCAAAATTCTTCAGGGCCAGAACCCTGTCAAACAGGATGTGCAGCTCGTGTTTCTTTTCTTCAGGCACTTTACCTGCCAGCGGTGTCAGGCTGCCGGCTTCAATCGCCCTGTCGGCTGCAAGGATGCGCTCATCAACAGGAGTTCCCGCAGGCTTTACTCCGGTGAATCCGACCCCCTCGCCGTTCCGGTGGAGGCGGACCAGTGTATCAAAGAAATACCTGTCGGCAAGGGTTTGTGCATCCGGCCCCAGTTTCCTTACTTTCAGGGTAAGTGCAAATGCTTCCCTGAGTTCAGGTTCATCAGCTTCCTGAACCCACTTCAGGGCATAATTGATGTTGCTGCCGTCCAGTGCAAGCTTTGCATCTTTGATTACCGGGCCGTCCATGGTGTCGCAATGCGCAATTGAAACACCAGTTGAAATGATCATTAAAAGAGCTGTTAAAATTGCCAGTCGTCCTGACCTGCTGAAAATCCCGTTACGATTTCCGTTTTCACCTGCTCCGCTTCCGTTTCTCAGTTTTAATTTTTTCATGTTGATTGATTTTAATTGATTAATAAAATTTTCTGAGTCAAAACTAGAAGAGGCAGGAAAGAGAATCGCCCCGTTTTATAAAACGGGACCTGTTTGGCACGTCCGGATGGGTCCTGCTTTGTAAAAAAGGACCTTAATGTTCCTGGTGATCAGGTTATGCCTTTTAATGCAGGACCTGACCATGCCGGTCTGTCTGCCATGCTTTGTCACAAGGCTGCCGCTGATTTGAGAAACCGGGGAACTAAAGATTCTTTCGGTATTCTGAAGGGGTCATTCCGGTGAATTGCCTGAAGATCCTGTTGAAGGCAGATTTGGAATTGAACCCGCACTCAAAGGCAATACCAAGCAGTGTCAGGTTATCTGATCCGCCTGACGCCAGCCGTTCCCTGAAAGTGTCTACCCGGTATCTGTTTATGAAATCATGGAAATTCTGGCCAAGCTGCTCATTGATGACCTGTGAGAGGTAATGTACCGGTATATCAAGGTCAGCGGCCAGCTGGGGCAATGAAAGCTCGGGTTCCAGGTATGGTCTGGCAGATTCCATGTATTCCTTAACTCTGTCGGCGAAGGCCATGGCATCAGCGTCTGAGAGTCTCGATCCGGAATACCTGGGCTGACCCGCGGCATTTTCGGTGCTCAGAACCATGCTTCCGGGGGAGAATATAACCCTCTGCCTGAGACCGAACCACCCGATGAGAATAACGAATAACGAAAGGGTGAGGAAGAGACCGTCAGTGCAGAATGCTGCCGAGAACAGATTCAGAATATGATGTATTACGGTAATGGCGATGAGGACGGTCCAGATTATCCCGAATGTTATAGTAAGCCGTCTTATCCAGTGAAGATCAACACCTTCAGCGTTTGAAAAGTTATTTGATATGTTCATGTCGAGTTTCCTGAAGAGCCTCATGGTCATCAGGAAATATACCGTGCCGGAAAGAGCCGTAAGGATAAGGAAAAACGAAAAAAGGGGCGGAGTGCCCTGTCCGGGTGTTACTTTTTCCAGGTTCAGCCTGGCCGAGAGTTCAGGAATGAATGAGGCGGTAAGTATATATGCATTGAACAGCAGGAACGGGATGAGGTGCAGGCCTTCTTTCGCGGTTATCCGGGTCCTTCCGGTGACAAGTGTCAGCACATAGGTATAGAGAAAGGGCCCGTGGAGCATCAGCAGGGAGATCAGTGATACTGAGAGCAGGAGGAACCTGGTAAACAACTCATGCGAATAAAAGGCATAAACCCCGATAAACAGTCCGAGATAGATCAGCCACAGAACCAGTATCCTGTCATGCAATGCCCTTGTTTTTTTCTGCAGGAGCAGCGAAGTAAAGAAAAACGCATTGAAGGCCGCTATCAGGAACGCATATTTCATACTTCAAAAATAGTCATTTGGAATTGACGGTACGGCTGCTTGAATCTGGTTACAATGCCCTAAATTCATAAAAAAGATGTATTGAACATACCGGCATGATTGTCATCCCGTTTTCAATTTATTAAATTGCGTGACCGAACCCTGGTAAAGAATCTGAGAGTTGAATATTGCCGGTGAAAATAGCCACAGCCTTGCCGGGCTGCCTGTCACTGATCCAGTCCTGGTTTTTGCAATCATATTGTTGATTATTCTTCTTTCACCTGTTATTCTGAGAAAGATCCGTGTACCGGGAATTATCGGGCTGATCATTTCCGGCATAATAATCGGGCCGGCGGGATTCAACATTATAGAAAAGAACCAGGCGATAGACCTGTTTGCAACGATAGGCTTGCTCTTCCTTATGTTCATTGCAGGCCTTGACCTCGATCAGCAGCAGTTCCGCCGCACCAGGCACAAAAGCCTTCTCTTCGGCATATTGACATATACAATCCCTTTTGCAACCGGGCTGCCTGTATGCTACTACCTCCTCGATTACAATCTTATAACAAGCCTGATGATCTCGAATATGTTTGCCACTCACACTATGGTTTCATATCCGGTGGTCTCAAGGCTTGGCCTGACGCGTAATGAAGCCGTTGCGGTTGCCACCGGGGGAACAATAATCACTGACACGCTTGTTCTCTTCGTCCTGGCGGTCATCTCAGGCACAGTCACCGGGGGCAGCGGATATGGGCTGTATGTTCGCCTCGTGCTGTCATTCATTGCCTTTCTTCTGTTCCTGACTTATGTGGTTCTGCCGGTCTCACGATGGGCCTTCCGCCGCCTTGAGGATGACAATTATTCACAGTTCGTATATACTGCATTCGTGGTGTTTGTATGTGCTGTCCTGGCAATGGCGGCAGGACTTGAACCAATAATCGGGGCTTTTGCAGCCGGGTTCCTTCTCAACAGGCTGATACCTGCAGACTCAATCCTGAGAAACAGGATCGACTTTACCGGAAATGCGTTGTTCATTCCTTTCTTCCTGGTAAGCGTGGGGATGATTGTTGACCTGCGGATAGTCCTTTCCGGTCCGACGGTGATAATCATTGCGGTTGTTCTCACTGCCATTGCCCTGGCCGGGAAATTCCTCGCGGCTGAGATAACCTCACGCCTGCTTGGCTTTACGGGTGACCAGCGAAGGCTCCTTTTCGGGCTTACAAGCTCACACGCAGCAGCAATTCTTGCCGTAATCATGGTCGGGTTCCGGATTGGGATAGTTGATGAAACCATAATAAACGGAACCATTTTCCTTATCCTGATTACATGTCTCGTGTCTTCGGTAGTAACAGAGTCAGCCGGAAGGAGGATTGCCCTGAGTGGAGGTGAACCGGACGGAAGGACCGGCCTTCTGGAGCCGGAGACTGTAATTGTCTCATTGTCAAATCCAAACAATGTCGAAAGACTTGTCAACCTTGCCTTCGCCATAAAGAGTAAAAACACCGGTAACCCGGTATATGCCCTTTCGGTTGTAGACGACGGGGAATCATCGGACGAGAAGCTGATAGCTGCAAGATCTGCACTTGAGAATGCCGGAACCATGGCCACAGCCGCAGGGAGAAGCCTGGAACCGGTCATCACATATGACAACAACATCCCGGCCGGAATAAAACGCGTTGCCCGTGAGAGAGAGGCCACCGATGTCATCATCGGCGTGCCGGGCAGGCCTACCCTGGCTGACCTGCTGTTTGGCAGGTCAGTGGAGCAGCTGGTCACTGACTCCCATCAGAATGTCTGGCTCTTCAATCCGGCAATACCCAACAACCTTTTCAAGAAGGTTCATGTCTTCATCCCGCCAAACATAGAAAAGGAGAAAAACTTCATGCCTATACTTGACAGGGTGATTGCCCTCGCGGGCAAAACCGCCGCCCCTGTTGAATTCCACTGTTTTCCCGGTTCTTCCTTCTCCCCCGCAAAACATCTCGGGAAAAACAATCATCAGGGTAATTATAAAGCTGACTATTACACAGGCGAAAGTGATTTGCCCGATATTCCATCACTGTTGGAACGTGATGACCTGCCTGTTATCATAACACCCCAGAGAGGCAGCCTGTCTTACAGTACCGCCTATGACGGCTGGCGCAAGAAAATCATCAAGGACGCAGGCGGGCACGGGTACATTATTATCTATCCGGGGATGGCTGGTACGGGTAACTGATAAACAAGGGTGCATCGCCGGCAGGTTTTAGTTTTTATCTTTAGTAATTATTCCCAGACCAAAGACCCGTGCAATGAAGATTATTTGGAAGTACCTGAAACCATTCAAAAAATGGCTTTTCCTGGCGATGGGCCTGGCAGCTGTTGCCCAGGTGCTTGAATTGATTGATCCGATAATTTTCGGGAAAATCATTGATAATTTTGCAGTAAATACCGGTGGCAGGAGCCAGACTGAGCTGGTCAACGGCGCTCTCCGGCTGCTGGCACTTGCGGTGGGTATTGCATTGTTCGCAAGGCTGGCCAACGCATTCACTGATTATTTTACCAGGCTGGTTGTGCAAAAGTTCGGCCTCTCCATTTTTGATGAAGGGCTGAAGCAGACCCTGCGGCTTCCCTACGGTGAGTTCGAGGAAACCAGCAGCGGGCATGTTCTGTCACTGCTCCAGAAGGTCAGAAACGACAATGAGAAGTTCATCAGCTCATTCATTTCCACGCTGTTTTCTGCCATTGTCGGGATAGCCTTCCTGATCTGGTATTCAATAACAAAGCACTGGGCCCTGATACCGGTCTTCCTTATCGGGGTTGTCTGGCTGGGCGGCCTGACCGGTTTGCTGAGCAGGAAAATAAAGACGATCCAGCGTTCCGTGATACAGGAGACCAACAGGATGAGCGGCGCCATAACCGAATCAATCAGGAATATAGAGTTTGTCAAGAGCATGGGCCTTACATGGCCCGAGATCAAGAGGCTCAGGACCTTTACCGGGAATATTTTCAACCTCGAGATGCAGAAGGTAAGGAAGATCAGGACGCTCACTTTTCTTCAGAGATCGGTGCTGCTCCTTCTGAAGGAATCGATTCTCTTCATCCTGCTGTGGCTGATCTTCAGGAACGTCCTGACCACCGGTGAGCTGATAGCCATGCAGTTCATCTCCACGCGCATCATGTTCCCGCTGCAGGATCTCGGATCAATCATCCTCGCTTACCGGGAAGCCGAGGCTTCGCTGCAGATATTCAGCAACCTGATGATGAAAGAACCGGAATTCAGGCCCGAGGAACCTGTCGATATAGGCGAGATTGAAAGGCTTCGCTTTGATGATGTAAGCTTCCGGTACCGGAAAGCTGATCATGATGCAATTGAAAATCTTTCCTTCAGTGCCGGGATAGGAGAGACGGTCGCATTCGTCGGCCCTTCGGGATGTGGTAAATCGACTCTGGTCAAATTGCTCGTGGGGCTCTATTCCCCCACAAGGGGAACCATCTATTTCGATGATGTCCCGGCACGGGAAATAAGGTACAACCGCATGAGACGCCAGCTTGGTTTTGTGACCCAGGACACCCAGCTTTTCTCGGGGTCAGTGCGCGCGAACCTTCAGTTCGTGAAGCCAGAAGCCACGGATGAGGAGATTCTCGCAGCGCTGAAGAAAGCCTCGTCCCTCAGGGTGGTGGAAGAATCACCGGCCGGGCTGGATACAATCCTTGGAGAAGGAGGGAAGATGGTTTCGGGCGGTGAAAAGCAGCGGCTTGCAATCGCCAGGGCGCTGGTCAGGAACCCAAGGATACTGATCTTTGATGAGGCCACCTCCGCTCTCGATTCGCTGACAGAGGAAGAGATAACAGCAACACTCCGTGAAATCTCGGCAGGAAAGAAGCAGATCATTCTGATGATTGCCCATCGTCTCTCCACGATTATGCATGCTGACCGTATCTACGTCCTTGAAAAGGGAAAGATTGTGGAGGAGGGGAACCATGCCATGCTCCTCGAAAACAAGGGACTTTACTACGCCATGTGGAGACAGCAGATCGGTGAAAGAAAATCAGTGGCCAGTTATGCTGAAGCAGAATGAGATGGGAAAGAAAACGTGACGGAAGTGTGTCAATAAGTCAGGCCCGGTTCCACCGGTATGACCGTATTGCCTAATTCAAGGTTGAAAGTTTCTTTTGCACTTCACTGATCTGCTGATGAAGAGTCTGGTCATATTCAGGTCTTAAATTCCAGCTTTTGTTCAGGACTTCGAATGCCTCGTCATATCTTCCCATCCTGGCAAGTCCCCATCCCAACGTATGAAGCAAACCGTAGTCATCCGGCTTTATTTTCAGGCCCTCCTCTGCAATACGCAATC